>NZ_LGYY01000202.1:0-49688 GCF_001308045.1 Shewanella sp. Sh95 | reverse complement strand
GGAGGTACTCAGGCGGCCTGATTATCAAATCACGGAGAAAGAATTGCTGGCGGCCTGGGTATTATTCGCCAATCAGTTGCTCAAATATGGCTATGCTATGGCTGATTTATGAGGGGATCCTTCAGCACTCTGTTTCATCAATCACTCGAATACCGTAACAGTGCGCATAGTAATCCTTAACCGGTTGATCGACTTTTGATCGCGACACCAAAAATATATTCGAGCCTATAACGTGGTTTTTAGAAAACCCTTTATAATCACTGATTATTGATTTTAGATTTGCATCTCCAAGAGAGTAGCCCAAGATAACCACGGTATTTTCATGTAACACCGTGCTTAGTTTCCTCGAAAAATACGATTCGCTATGAATAAACTTAAAGTAGTCATCTGACGTAACAACCATATTTTCTGGAGAGTCTATCGACCCATGAACATGATAGACTTTGACCCTGGCTGACGATCTAGGAATCGGCAGGCCAGGCGTCAAGGAGTGACATGCTTCAAATCCTACTAGCTCTTCGACAAGCTTGTCATAGTTGGTTGTAACAACACGACAAGAGCATTTTGATAGAAAATCTTCTATTGATGCATTGTTCCCCATCAACTTTATGGAACTGATTTCCTTTGCAATTTCTTCGTGGATGCTCTTACCTACTTTTTGCAGTTCAATAGAAATAACCTGAGCCGCCTCCTCTAATCCGAGTGTATTTTTACCGTCTTTTGGAAATAGGCTGGCCTTTAAATCATTTCCATTTGCAAGAAGTTCACACAGTGACTCCAAAAGTCCTTGCCAGCTAGGGGCTTGGTTATCTGATACAGATTTCGAAAATCCCGTTCCAGTGAATAAGCACAATCTACTTGATGTCGCTGCATACGCGATTTCGAAATACTCGCTCAACCTTCACCCCTTATTGGTATAACATTACTGCACATGGTTAACTGATTGTATTGCAGCGAAGTTATCGGCTTTGCTTCAAATACACCACCTAGAAAAACGCACATGCGCGTTTTTAAAACATATTATCTATGAACTGGTAAGTATAAGCGATTAATTTTAAAGATATTTATTTAAAAATTAGAAAGCACGCACAAATGCAGGATGAAAATCGTTCACAATCCTTATAATTTGAATACAACGGTATACTTATCCCGTTTTTTGATGGTTAGTAGTGAATTACATCACACGGGATATAACGATGAATATTACTAGGCCAGAAAGTCGTTCATTATTGTTCCACCGAAAACTTGTTAACTCGTTTTGGGGCAAAAGCTTTTCGCCAGATGAACAGTTGTTATCTTGTTTTAACGATTCAATGCAATGGCGGCTATTTTGGATTAGCCGCCATTATCTTATAAACCGATGAGTTTTGGCGTGAAATCAGCGCCTTTCACCCTATGTTGTATTTTACCCATCGCTTTAATTAATCAAGCCCATTAAAAAGCACACTATTTTGCGGCGGTTAACTCAATAAAAGCGGCGGTGTACATTTTCAGATTCAGCATAAACTGTTTATGGGTAATAAATTCTTTCTCGGTGTGGCCAGTGTATTCCACGCCCGGCATGGCGGGGCCAAAACTTAAAGCGTTGGGGAATAATTTACTGTTGGTTGAGCCGCCAATGGCCACGGGTTTGGGTGATGCTATGCCGGTAAAGTGGGCAAACACATCCAGTAATGTTTGTTGATGGGGTGCATCCTTCATCACCATAGGCTCGCCCCAATAACTTTCCACGTCGATGAGTGTCACTTGATGCTCAGCTTGCCATTTGTTCAGCGCGTCCTTGGCTTGGGCTGAGAGTAACTCAGGCGTTTTGCCCACTGGGCGACGTAAATTAATGGTGACTTCCGTCCCTTTACTCGTTTGCGCAACAACAGTGGGGGCCAGCGTTAAAGCGCCCATAAAATCATCTTTATAGGCCAGTTCGCCAAACTGCTCGGCATAAATCCCCACCCCTACTAACTCATTCATGGCGGCGACCGTCAAAGCCGCAGTGGTTTTAGGCCAAGTGTATGGCTGAAGTAGCGAGGCCAAATGCGTCACGGCATTCACCCCATCTTCTGGTGTTGAGGAATGGGCCGCCTTACCGTCGGCAAAAATATGCAAGTCGCACACGGCCTGCTCGCAAGTACGCTCGAATCGATACTTCATCCCCTGCTGGTTTGCCCCGCTCGTTTGTAATTGTTCAAACAAGCTTGGGGTGATGGCATGAATTTGCGCCTCGGCTTGCTGTGGCACTTGGCTAGCAAAATAGCCGCCGGAAAATGCAGTTAGGCTCGGAACATTCGTTGCCGCGCCCTGCTCCTGCGTTGACTCGATATTCGGCACAGTAAAGCCAATCTTACTCCAACCCTTTTCGGCGGTGACGACTGGATACTCGGCATCTATAGTGATATTTATCTGCGCTAGGGTGTAATGGGCTAAAAAGGCTTTTAGTGGATCCCAATCGGACTCTTCGGCTAAATACACCAACAGCTCAATGCGTTTTTCCCGTTCGAGTTGTTTATCTTTGATGGCCTTCATCGCATACATGGCGGTGACAATCGCGCCTTTATCATCTTCAGTGCCGCGACCTATCAGCTTGCCAGGTTCAGACTCGGTATCCAGCACATAGGGGCTCTTGGCCCAGAGCGCGGGATTGGCGGGTTGCACATCGCCGTGGGTAACGATTCCTAATTTCTCAACCTGTGAGCGTTGGGCATCGACAACATTGGCATCGAGGCCAATCAATACAACATAACCGTGGTCGGCATAATCGAGCCCGAGTTCTTGGCTCAAGCTTTTTAAACTCGACTTAAAACCAATAAAAGCGGGGTTGGTATCGGGTGTTTGCCCCTCAACCGCTTGGGTATTAAAACTGATTAAATGCGCCAGACTCTTGACCATCTGCGTGTCATAGGTGCTCACCGCATAATCGGCCACCTTAAGCGCATCTTGGCTAATGCTAGTTGATGACGCTGCTGCTTGCGATGTCCACAGCGCAGCGGCTAATAGGGAATAAGAAAAACGACGACAGAGGCTCGTACAGTTAAACTGAAGCAATTCCATAGAGGTCCTATTTATTATTTGTATGATGAGGGACTTACATTCAAACGCACCAAAGTAATGGCTTTATCCTTTGCCGAATATTGCCTTAGTGCGGGGCTCAGTTTGCCATAGTTCTTCCGTTAAAAACCGCAGGCTAACCATTTGTTACAAACAAAACACAAAATCGATGGAACCCTTAGGCGAATACATGCTAAACAGTCAGCTTAAAATAAGCTTAATGGTTGTTAACACCATTAATCCGACAGAATAATAATCACCTAACGGGGAATTGACATGCAGGGACTAAGCCTAAAATCACAGGCCCTTAACGCGCGCACACTCAAACCACGCGCAATCACACTGACCTTTAGCGCTATCACGCTCGCCCTCGCCTTAAGCGGTTGCAGTGCACAGCATAGCGATGCTGCGGCGCAGGCGAAAGTCGCACCGAATGCAATGTCGGCACAGATCATCAGCCAAAATGCCAGCAACCCATTCTTTAAACCCTATGATACGTTTATGGAAATTCCGGCCTTCGATAAGATTAAGCCCGAGCATTTCCTCCCAGCATTTAAGGCGGGTATCGCCCAGCAACACGAAGAAATCCAAGCGATTGTCGATAATAAAGACAAGCCGACCTTCGCCAACACCATTGAAGCGATGGAGTTTTCGGGCGATCTCGTCACCCGCGTATCCAACGTCTTCTTTAACTTAACTGGGGCTGATACCACTCCTGAGCTGCAAGCGATTTCCAAGGAAGTCTCGCCAATGTTATCGTCGGCCGAAGACGATATCTTATTGAACGATAAGCTGTTTCAACGCGTTAAAGCCGTTTATAACAGCAAAGACAGCCTAAAGCTCAACACGGCTCAGGCCAAATTACTGGAAGACACCTATAAATCATTCACCCGTGGCGGTGCCAACCTCAGCGAGCAGGATAAAACCAAGCTGCGCGCCCTGAATGAAGAAATCGGCAAGCTTAACTTAGCCTTTGGTGACAATCTGTTAGCCGAAACCAATGCCTTCGAGCTAGTAATTGATAAGCGAGCAGACTTGTCTGGTTTACCCGCCGATGTGATTGCCACTGCCGCCGAAACCGCGAAAAAGCGTGGCCATGAAGGCAAATGGGTATTTACCACGTCACGCCCTTCTATCACGCCGTTTTTAACTTATGCCGATAATCGCGAACTACGCGAAAAACTCTATAAGGGTTATATCGAACGTGGTAACAACAATAATGCCAATGATAACAAAGTCATTCTGGCAAAAATTGCCGCGCTACGTGCCGAACGTGCGCAGCTCATGGGCTATAAAACCCATGCGGATTTTGTGTTAGAAGATCGCACCGCCAAGACGCCTGAAAATGTCTATGGCTTACTCAATAAAGTCTGGCCAGCAGCCCTTGCCCAAGCCAAGGCCGAAGTTGCGGATATGCAGGCGTTAATCGACAGCCAAGGCGGCAAGTTTAAGCTGCAAGCTTGGGATTGGGATTACTATGCCGACAAAATCCGTGTTGCGAAGTACAGCTTTAACGAGCAGCAAACTCGTCCTTACTTCTCCCTCGACAGCACCCTAAAAGGCGTGTTCTATACGGCCAATCGCCTCTATGGTTTAACCTTTAAAGAACGTACTGACTTACCAAAATACAACCCAGAAGTGCGTACTTGGGAAGTGTACGATAAAGACGGCAAGCTCATGGCCATCTTTATGGGCGACTATTTTACCCGTGATAGCAAACGCGGCGGCGCTTGGATGAACTCGTTCCGTAAGCAATACCATATGAACGGTGTCGATTCGAAACCCATTATTGTCAACGTGTTGAACTACCCTCGCCCTGCGGGTAATGAGCCTGCGTTGCTCACCTTCGATGAAGCCAGCACCCTGTTCCATGAGTTTGGCCATGCGCTGCACGGCATGTTATCCAATGTCGAATATCGCTCACAGGGCGGAACAGCAGTACCTCGCGACTATGTGGAGTTCCCTTCACAGGTCAACGAAAACTGGATGACTCAGCCCGAAGTGCTCGCGCAATTTGCTAAGCACTACAAAACCGGTGAAGTGATCCCGCAGGAACTGGTGAAAAAAATCCAAGCCGCCAGCAAATTCAACCAAGGCTTTGCGACCGTTGAATATATGGCCGCCACAAAGCTCGATTTAGATTGGCACACCCTAACCGATACCTCGCCTAAGGATGCCGCCAAGTTTGAGGCCGACTCCTTAACTGCCATGGGATTGATTAATGAGATCAGCCCACGTTACCGCAGCACTTACTTCTCGCATATCTTCGCGGGCGGTTATTCTGCCGGTTACTACAGCTACCTCTGGTCGGATATTTTGGGCGCCGATGCCTTCGAAGCCTTTAAAGAAAATGGCATTTTCGATAAAGCGACCGCCGATGCCTTCCGTAACGACATCTTGTCTAAGGGTGGCAGTGACGACCCTATGTTGATGTATAAAAACTTCCGTGGAAAAGAGGCTGGAATCGAACCTTTATTGCGTAGCCGCGGTTTACTTGCTGAGTAATCAACCACCCGCACGGTGAAAACAATGCGGGTATTGTATTTATGAACAAAAAATAAGGTGCCATCGGCACCTTATTTTTTTAGTTCTTATTTAGTTCTTATTTAACCACGATGGGTATGTTAAGCACTTCAGTTGTTGTTGCAGCAATACCAAATTTACCAGGTGTGGTAACTGTCACAACTAAATTCCCCGAATCTGGCTGTTCGCCCGCTTTTAAGCTAACCACAAACTCACGCCCGCCATTATAGCTAGTGCTTGGCCAAGTGAACTCAGAAGAACTCGTCACAGATGCTCCAGTTGGCTTAAATTTAACCACTGTTCCCTCTGGCATTTGTTGGTTATTGATATCAGCTATGATAAACCTTACCGATGCAGTCCCCTTAGGAACCATATCAATCTGATTATTACCTGCAACACTATCCGTGATCATTACATTTTCAAGTCGTGTCGCATACGCCTCACTACTGGACATCACTAGCACAAGCGAACGACGTACTGATATTGATGCTTGAGGGCTGCATTTAACTAGCGAAGCGGTTGAATCATCACATAACACACCACTGTATTCGCCATCATTTAAATTAAAGATCCCTTGCCCAGTTGGACTCACCGGATCAATGAAATCGATGAATGTTTCTCGATCACCTGATGTATCTGTTGAGCCATTCTTTGGATAAGCTGGCGTGTATAAACCATCTTCATTGTGATCAACAAATGCCTCGGTAAGATCATAACAATCTCCACTATTATCGCGACCACAATCAGTCACTGAACCAACGAATAAACTAAATTCAGCATCAGTATCGAGAATATTATTGCTATTTAAATCCGCAAATGACTCTTCACCAATCGCGGTTGCAGTAATTGTCACTCGACCACCATAGGGCTGGCCAAAATGGTTACCGAAATATTTACCACCGTCAAAATTAGTTTCTTCCTTTAATGCTGCATTAGGATCTTCAGTCTGAAGACCACTACGATCAAGCAAAGGGCCATTACCATCGACGCCTACAGGACGAGGATTCTGACTTGTCCAAACCACTGAACACACACCTTTTGAAGTTTGACAAGAACTGTCAATTGCACCACCTTCAGCAGTAAACACTACAGCTGTACCATCTGGCACAGGGTTGTTAAAGGCGTCGGCTAAACGGGCGGTAATAGTGACTTGAGCTCCATCATGCTCCCAACCTTCGATGTTTTGCACAGAGGCCGACAAAGAGAAACTATCTTGGTCAGGCTTACCTGTAGAAACCACAAGCACATTGGATTGGCTAGAGATTAATGGGATGGTACCGTCAATACTCGCGGTGACTCTTACTGTAGCGGCAACTGTGCCAGAGTTAACCACTGTTTGCACATACCCCTCATTATTTGACTTCGCGGTGGTTGGAATTAATCCCAAACCTGCCGACAGATTATTCAATTTAAAACTGACATCCCGATTAGCAACAGGATTACCATTGGTATCTAACACTCTAAAGCGTAACGTTGAAGACTCACTACCACCTGTACCTTTTATACCTATGTTTTCTGGCGTTGCATCAACAAACACAATGCTACCCGCACTGGCTGGTAATACATTGATTGATGCAGTTGCAGAAAGAGTCAAACCACCAGTATTAGCAGACACATTTATAGTGTCATCACCCTCACAACCTTTGGCTAAATAACGAGATTCAGCAACACCATTAATAGTGGTTACAGGTGAGCTTAGGTCAGCTTTTGCTGGCGTCTGACTTGAGCAGGTAGATTTAAAAGTAACAGCCACAGGCTGAGTATATAGATTCCCAAGATTATCCCTGATAGCAACGCTGACTGATGCGGTACCGCCAGCAGAGATTTGCGTTGTGCTAACGTTAGCTACTCCTGCTGTAAACGGATTACCACTGCCCATATTTAGGTCTGTCGCACCTACGACCACGATGGCTTCACCAACATCACCGTCTGCGAGTGATGCAGTAGCTAATCCTGCACCCAACTTATTCGTCGCAAAAATATCAACAACCGCAACCCATTCATTATTAATGAATTTTGTCACAGCGGTTACCACTGGCAAATCACCGATTGGTGATGCAAAAGTCACAATGACAGGTTTAGTTAACCCATTAACCGTTGCTCTAAGCTTACCAGGAAAAGCAGTAGAAATTGTCTCTGTTGGAATACCATTCTTATCTGTTAGTTGCAATGTCACTTTAGAAGACCCACCATCGCCAGCCATAGTGACACCCAATGAAGCTTGGACTACATCCACACCCACAACATCTGCATACACAAAACCCGCACCTGCAATATTCAAGGTTTTGAGCTTAATACTTGCCTTACCATTAGCGTCAGTCAGTACCGAGCCAATTTCTGGGTCAAATAATCCTAACGCCACATTACTTAAACTAAATTGCACCAACTTGTTGGCTAAAGCACTGCCATCAGCAGCAAGTAACGTTGCTGTCACGGTTGCTGGAGTCGCTGCATTAATATTAGTGGTAGTTGAACTGAGTGTTAGTTTAGGGGGAGGCACTTGTCCTACTGCATTGCCATCACCTTTCATGTAAAGCGATACGTCTGCCACACTGTCATAACCAAACACATTCACTTTAACATTCACTGCACCTTCAATATTTGCAGTGGCTAATTGAATTGTAGCTTTACCATTAGCATCGGTTAATACTGAAGCGGATTCAGGATTAAAACTTCCCGTTAACGGATTACTTAAGCTAAAGCTGACAATTTTGTTAGATAATGGTGTTGCATCTACACTCTTCACCGTCGCCGTGAGTGTAGCTGGGGTTGCCTTAGTTATGGTTCCTAAATTTGACGATAAGCTAACAACGATGCCAGAGCCATCACCTGTATTACCATCACCTGCCATATTGACACCAAGCGAAGCTGGCTCTGCATCCACACCTTGCACCAATGCGGTTACTAAGGCCGCACCTTTGATATCCGCCGTTGCTAAGGTTATTTTCGCGACACCGTTACTATTGGTTAGCGCCGTACCCGTGGCAGGGTCAAAAATACCCAAGGTATTATCATTTAATGAGAAACTCACCAGTTTGTTGACTAGAGGCAGACCATCTTTATCTTTCACTAAGGCAGTAACTTCAGCAGGGGTCGCAGCAGTTATTTCAATCGCACTCGCGGTCAAACTTATGGTGGATTTATTACCAGCGATAACACCATCGCCAGCCATAGTGACACCCAATGAAGCTTGGGCTACATCCACACCCACAACATCTGCATACACAAAACCCGCACCTGCAATATTCAAGGTTTTGAGCTTAATACTTGCCTTACCATTAGCGTCAGTCAGTACCGAGCCAATTTCTGGGTCAAATAATCCTAACGCCACATTACTTAAACTAAATTGCACCAACTTGTTGGCTAAAGCACTGCCATCAGCAGCAAGTAACGTTGCTGTCACGGTTGCTGGAGTCGCTGCATTAATATTAGTGGTAGTTGAACTGAGTGTTAGTTTAGGGGGAGGCACTTGTCCTACTGCATTGCCATCACCTTTCATGTAAAGCGATACGTCTGCCACACTGTCATAACCAAACACATTCACTTTAACATTCACTGCACCTTCAATATTTGCAGTGGCTAATTGAATTGTAGCTTTACCATTAGCATCGGTTAATACTGAAGCGGATTCAGGATTAAAACTTCCCGTTAACGGATTACTTAAGCTAAAGCTGACAATTTTGTTAGATAATGGTGTTGCATCTACACTCTTCACCGTCGCCGTGAGTGTAGCTGGGGTTGCCTTAGTTATGGTTCCTAAATTTGACGATAAGCTAACAACGATGCCAGAGCCATCACCTGTATTACCATCACCTGCCATATTGACACCAAGCGAAGCTGGCTCTGCATCCACACCTTGCACCAATGCGGTTACTAAGGCCGCACCTTTGATATCCGCCGTTGCTAAGGTTATTTTCGCGACGCCGTTACTATTGGTTAGCGCCGTACCCGTGGCAGGGTCAAAAATACCCAAGGTATTATCATTTAATGAGAAACTCACCAATTTATTAGCAAGGGGAAGGCCTCTACGATCTTTTACTATCGCAGTTACCAATGCAGGAGTGGCTGCATTTATATTAATATTGCTAGATTCTAAACTTACGGTTGGTTTATCACCTGATACAACGCCATCACCAAGCATAGTGATATTCACTTCGGCGAACTCACCACTGCTAATCTTAGCAGTAACTGTAGCTCCGGTATTAATTGCTCCGGTGAAAAGTTGAATAGTCGCAACACCATCAGAATTTGTTGCCACCTGACCTGTTGAAGGACTAAAAGAACCATAAGTATCATCGTTTAAAGTAAATGACACTAAAGTATTTAAATTATTACCTTTAGAATCAGTAACTTTAGCGGTAAGTGTCGCTGGTTTTGCATACGAAACTAGAGAATCACTTACAGATAACTTTATAGATTTTGTGACAGGTTGAGGCGGCGTTCCCGAATCGCCCTCTCCAATACTGCCTCCGCCTCCACATGCAACCAAAAAAAGTGAACATAGTCCTGCGAGAAAAACCTTATACGCTGACTTCATTGTCAGGCTCCCTGTTATTCTAATGATAATACTAAGATTGACGCTTATAACTTATAGGCTAACATTACACAATTTTCACGTAACTTTTCCATTACTCTCTTATTTTATTTTGCATATTTTGAACTTAGTTTAACATTAGAACTCATTTAAACTTCTGCATTTTCTTGCTAGTCTTGTCGTCGCCAATATTAGAACGTATAAAAAACACACAGGAACCCCCATGGCAACCTCATCACAACATAAACTCGGCCTTACCAGTAAAATTTTAATCGGCATGGTTACGGGTATTGCAATTGGACTATTTCTACGTAATTACTTTCCGGATAGTGCATTTATTAAGGACTATATTACCAACGGCTTTTTACATGTTATCGGTACGATTTTCATCTCAAGTTTAAAAATGTTAGTCGTTCCACTGGTATTTATTTCCTTAGTCTGTGGGACATGTTCCTTAAGTGAACCCTCAAAATTAGGGCGATTAGGTGGCAAAACATTAGCCTTTTATTTATTCACAACCGCTATAGCCTTAGTACTAGCTATTATCAGTGCAGTGATAGTCCACCCAGGTAATGCTTCACTCGCGTCAGAGAAAATGCATTACGTTGCAAAAGAAGCGCCGAGTCTCGCTGATGTGTTAATCAGCATAGTGCCGACCAATCCAATGCAAGCCATGAGCGAAGGCAATATGCTGCAAATCATCATTTTTGCAGTGATTTTTGGGTTTGCTATCGCTCATATTGGCGAGCGTGGTAAACGTATTGCTGTATTGTTTGAAGATTTAAATGAAGTGATTATGCGCGTAGTGACCCTGATTATGCAGCTTGCGCCTTACGGTGTTTTTGCTCTAATGGGTAAACTTGCCTTAACTCTCGGCGTAGAAACTTTCAGCAGCGTGGTTCAGTATTTCTTTGTCGTACTCGTCGTATTGCTTATTCACGCTTTTATTGTATATCCCATTTTACTTAAGGTGTTTTCAGGTTTAAGTCCATTGATCTTTATTCGCAAAATGCGCGATGTACAGTTATTTGCCTTTTCCACCGCCAGCTCTAACGCTACCTTACCTATTACCATAGAAGCCTCAGAACACCGACTTGGTGTAGATAATAAAATCGCCTCTTTTACCCTGCCATTAGGTGCCACCATTAACATGGATGGCACGGCTATTATGCAAGGTGTCGCAACGGTATTTATCGCTCAAGTATTTGGCATTGAGTTAACCCTTACTGATTATGCGGCGGTGGTTGTAACCGCGACTCTGGCCTCGATTGGTACTGCAGGCGTTCCTGGTGTTGGCCTCATAATGCTCGCGATGGTGCTTAACCAAGTTGGCCTCCCCGTTGAAGGTATTGCGTTAATTATTGGTGTCGACCGACTACTGGATATGGTACGTACCGCAGTAAACGTCACTGGTGATTGTGTGGCCACAGTCGTGATCGCTAAATCAGAAGGCGAATTTAATGAAACCGTCTTTAATAATACTCAAGCTGGCAAAGTTGCCCCAAGCTTCGATGAGCAAGTCCATAAAATAGATTAAAAATATCCCTATAATTTATCGTTTATGTGATCATTCCAAGCCCAACATTGTTGGGCTTGTTTATTCTCCAATATCACTATTCTGTGAACAAGCAAATAGAATAGTCCTTTAAACATCGCTATATTAGCCTGCATCAATATTGGCGTTGGAGAAGATTATGTGGTGGAGAGTGAGTTGGATGATTGTCGCCTTTTGGCTGTTAAGCGCACATTTTTTACGGTATGACCAGCTTGTATTCACAAGCCTTTTTGCTATAGCACCTTTTTTCCTGCTTATTAAACAACCACTTGTGATTCGAATAGTTCAAGCCGCTTTGTTTATCAGTGTCATCACCGTTTGGGGAACCACTGCAATCGATGCTGTACAGATACGGCTCGCTCATGGAGAGCCTTGGTTAAGACTGGCGATCATCATGGGCAGCGTAATGCTATTTAGTTTAGGTGCAGTGTGGAGCGGCAACGGCATCTGGAATAAAGCGAAATAAAGGCAATAGCCATTAACAATACATTAAAGATAATGACTTCAAAGACAATGGATTAGTACTTATTTTCGCCACTAACGAACCTTGGTCAGCCGAGGTTAAGTTCCTTGTGGGTAAGATAAGACAATATTTGGCTCCCGAGTATAATTTGCGTACACTGAGTCCAGTCGACGTTAAGGCATGAGTATTATGAGAATTTTGGTTGTTGAAGATGATCTTATTTTATCCCATCATCTAAAAGTACAGTTAAGCGATTTGGGCAACCAAGTTCAAGTGGCCCTCACTGCCAAAGAAGGTTTTTTCCAAGCAACCAATTATCCCATAGATGTTGCCATTGTCGATTTAGGTTTGCCCGATCAAGATGGTATTAGTCTTATCCAACAATTACGTGAAGAAGGCGTTAAAGCCCCCATTCTTATCCTCACAGCGAGGGTGAATTGGCAAGATAAAGTTGAAGGCCTCAATGCGGGCGCTGACGATTATTTAGTTAAACCCTTCCAAAAAGAAGAACTTGTCGCAAGACTTGACGCCTTAGTCAGACGTAGCGCCGGCTTTGTCAAACCAGTCATTACCAGTGGTGAGTTAAAACTTGATCTTGCCGCTAAACAAGTAACGCTCGGCAATGACATTATGGAAGTCACCGCCTTCGAGTACCTTATCCTCGAATATTTAATGCGCCATTGTCATGAAGTCGTCGCAAAACAGCGGCTATTAGATGTCATTTATGGCGACAAAGAAGGCGATCCTAATACTATCGAAGTGATGGTGAGTCGCTTACGTAAAAAACTCACCCGCGATGGCATTGATAATCCGATAGCCACAATCCGTGGCCAAGGATATAAATTCAATCTGCCATGCAACTAAGGCTCAAATTCAAGAAACGTCTGCTTACCCGGATGTTTCTCACCTCGTTATCTATCATCACCTTAGTAGGGTTTGGCCTCGCTTGGATGGTCAACATTCTGCATGCGCAAAATAGTTATAACGAAGAAACCGCCCAGCTTATCGCCGAAATCCCCCAAGTGGCCGCCGAACTTAGAGAACATGATCTTATTCCTGATACCAGTGCTTGGTTAGAGGAAAACAACAAGCAAGAGCGGTATGTAATCGCAAGTTGTGATGAGAAGTTTAAACAAGTATGGACCTCATCCCTCGCTGTTGACCGTGGCCTCTTCGATACCTGCGAACGTTTCAACGAAATCCGTAACGACTCTCCGCCCTATTACCTCACCATGGCCGATGACAGAGGTTACTTTGTGTATTTGCTCGCGGTAGAAATCGCTGGCGTACATTACAACCTGCTTGTAATGAAAGATGCAGCCAAGCTCGAGCAGGAATACAGCAAATTCAGTAAACGCACCTATATCCGTCTGGCCATGGTGCTCGCTCTCGCACTGATTCTGCTGGTCAGTGCGGCATATTGGGGGATGCGTCCACTCGTAAGGATGCAAAACGAGTTGCAGTCGATAAACCAAGGTAAGACTAAGTCACTTTCAGAAGGTTACCCCGTTGAGCTTGAAGGCGTAACTCAAGCGCTTAACCAACTATTACAGCAATCGAGCGCCCAACAACAACGCTATCAAAACGCGATGAACGATCTGGCGCACAGCTTAAAAACTCGTCTTGCCGCCGTTCACGCCATTACCGATGATACAAGTCTGACAAAGCAATCTGCCAATGAAAAAATCATGGAGCAGATCAGCCAAATGGATCAGCTGGTTAAATATCAACTAAAACGCGCCATGTTAGGTCGCCAGGGATTAAAGCAGGAACACACCGCGATTGCCCCACTTGTTGAGCAACTCGCACAAATGCTATTTAAAATTTACCGTGACAAACAGGTGAAATTTAAGGCCAACATCCCGACTAATTTATTGTTTCCCGGTAATAAAGGCGATTTAATGGAACTCTGCGGTAACTTAATGGAAAACGCCTTCAGGCTATGTATTAGCCAAGTACAGGTAACAGCACATTTTAATCAGCAGGGTGATTTTGAATTGATCGTCGAAGATGATGGCCCAGGCGTAGAAGAACAATTTAGGCAAAAAATTATTCAGCGCGGCGTAAGAGCCGACAGCCAATCGCCAGGACAAGGGATTGGCTTAGCCGTATGTGATGAAATTGTCAGTAGCTATGGCGGAAGTCTAAGTATTGAAGAAAGCCATCTTGAAGGCGCGCGATTCAGAATTACCATCCCAACCTAACTATCCTATGCATAAACAGCATAAAGCTGCTCGGCGCGATTAAACATCACCCAAGAGGTGGCAATGTACTTATCATTACTGATAGGCATATTGCCACGATGGGAATGAGTAAAACCTGCTGGCGCAATCACCATTGTGCCTTTTTTAGGTGCGATTTTACGCTGCTGATAATAAAACTCGGTCTCGCCGCCCTCTTCTACATCATTTAAATAAAACATGTAAAGCACCACACGGTGTAAGGCCTCGTTGTGGTTAAGCTGAGGAAATTGCTCTGAATGCCAGTGGGGATATCCACCTTTATTCTTTTGATATTTCTGAATATTAATACTACCACTGCGGTATAAATATTTGACCAATGCTTCGGCTCTCGGCTTACCAAGACGCTCAAAATTCGTTGGCGTTAGAGTCACAGCTTGACCTTGTTCATCACTAACAGAAACCGCCACAGCCCCCATCAACGCCATCGAATATTGAGTAAAATAATCAGCGGTCCCCTTAAGGGTATAAGATAACAACTCATTCTTAAGTGGCTGTAAATCTATGAAATTATCTAGTGTAAGATCTCGACTGATCTTTTTTTCAAGATCTACCCCATTACCGGTTTGCCCATCAACCACACCTGAGTGGTTTTCGAACGCAAGAATGAGACGATCACATAGGTCTTCAGGTATCGCATTAGGGTATACTTCGATAAAATCCATATAAGCTCAATGCTTCGGTTATTTTCCAATCTTACTATGCTGACATGTTAGTTAAGTAATTGTAAAGCTGCACCATTGATATAAAATAACGCCATTGGCTTCACGATAACAAAAATATGAAAAAAAGCTGTAAAGTATCAATTCATCAATTACAAGTGGGTAATTTTGTGCGGTTACCCGTTGCTTGGAAAGATCATCCTTTTTTATTCAGTAGCTTTCACATAAAACAGGCTGCGCAAATTGAATTAATTAAAAATCTCGGTATTGAACACGTAATTGTCGATTTAGAGCGCAGTGAAACCGCACCGTTAAATCCTGAGGCCATTAATCCTATCAAGCTGCCACCGAGTCCTGAACTGCACGATCTTAAAAATGATATGGATGTCTATAAGGCTGAGCAAATCGAAGTCCAGAAAAAACTACGCCGAGATATTCATAAAACAGAACAAAACTTCACCCGTTCAGTGGCCATGATGCGCAGTATGATTTCTAAACTACGCAATCGGCCATTGAATGCCGTTGATGATGCTAAGGTGTTAGTCCACAGTATGGTGGAACAGCTGTTAACTTCCGATAATCTAGTACTGCACTTAATGAGTGACGCCAAACAGGATGAGAGTATTTACTACCATTCATTAAACGTTGCCATACTCGCCATGCTGATTGCTAAAGAGATGGAATGGGACCGAAGTGAAATTGAATTAATCGGTTTAAGTGCGCTATTTCATGATGTGGGTAAACTCAAAGTGCCACCGCAGATTTTGAAAAAGACCACACCTTGGTCGGCGCCTGAGCTTAATTTTATTAAGCAACATCCTCTTCTTGGGATTGATTTACTCAAACTGGCTGAGAATTTCCCTGAGGCTGCCTTCCCTGCTATCACCAATCACCATGAGTTTCTTGATGGCACAGGTTACCCCAAGGGATTGCAGGAAACGGATCTTGATAAGATGTCCCAGCTATTAGCAGTGGTGAATGAATATGACTCCCTGTGCTACCCAGGTAATCAGGGTAAAGCTCGTATGCCATACGCCGCGTTGGGACACTTGTATAAACAATATAAAACGAAATTAAATCAGGAATATATTGGCAAAATGATCAAGATGCTTGGCATTTATCCCCCGGGAAGTGTGGTGGAATTGTCAAGCGGCCAATATGCGATGGTGATGTCGGTCAATCTGCAAAAGCTACTTTGCCCTAAAATCCTCGTTTACGATGCATTAGTGCCAAAAGATCAAGCGCCTATCGTTGATCTTGAAATCGAAGGGATCAGTATCGTCCGCTGCCTTCCTCCCGCGGCACTACCTGAAAAAGTTCACGAATATCTCAACCCTCGAGAACGCGTCAGTTATTACTTTGGTGGCGATAGCCGCAAATAAACCCCATAAAAAAGCCGGAGAAACTCCGGCTTTTTGCTAATACTTTGCGATTAAATCAAATTGGCCAATTACAGCCAATGCTTACGCTTAAAGAAAAAGTAAGTCCCCGCAGCGCTCGCAAGCATCATTAGAATCGCCATCGGATAACCATATTGCCATTCTAGCTCGGGCATTCCATTAAAGTTCATTCCGTAGCTACTCGCGATCAGTGTCGGAGGCAGAAAGACAACGGCAGCGACCGAGAAAATTTTGATGATCTTATTCTGCTGTAATCCACTAAAACCCATCGCAGCATCCAGCAAGAAGTTTAACTTGTCGAAGATAAACTGGCTGTGTGGCATTAAAGATTCAATGTCCGAGAGCATCTCACGTAAGTCTTTTAAATGTTCATCGGACAATTGACCGCGGTAGTATCGCTGCATATAACGTAATGAACGCTGGGTATCGAGCAAACTTAACCGAATTTTGCCGTTGGAGTCTTCCTGCAGCGTGATCAGCTTAAACACATCATCGAGCTCTTCGCTGTCAAAAACCTGCTCACCGACATTTTCAAGCACGGTATACACGTCTTCGATCAAGTCGGAGAGATAATCCACTTTTAAATTAAATAGTTCGAGAAACAATTCCTGAGGGGTAGAAACTTCTAGCCGCCCTAAGCGCAAATAGTTACGTAATAGGCGGATAAGTCCGACATCTTCTTCACGAATAGTCAGTAGAAAATTAGTTCGCAGGTTAAAGGAAACGTTCACCCCACGCACATCTTGCCCCACCCGTTGGGGGAATAACGAATTGATATGCAAACCGTCGCTGTTTTGATAAAAACGTGCCGAGGCCTCAATCTCATTAATATCCTCTTCGTCAGGCACTTCTTCAACAGAAAAATGACTTAACCATTCTCGCTCTGCATCATCAGGTTTATAAAGATCCAACCATATGGTCGACGCTGGAATACTGTCCTGAGTGTTAATCTCTGTCACCGTCAACTGACGGTTTTTATAGACGTAGGCAGTAATCATGTGTCCTCCTGAAAAAAACTTAAGCTAAAAAGTCCACTTAAGTGCAGGCTAAAAAATTGTCGCTAGTTTAACGCATAACTTCGCAATGAAAAGGCGGGAGAGATAAATTCGTAAAATAAATATGCCTTAGTCTTCGAGGATCTCTAGTCGCTCAGCATTTGAAAAACGAATATGTACCCCCTCAACCGTGACCATCTTTGCTTCTGAGATATCGCCTTTACGGGCATGATAAACACCGAAACTGTCACCCGATGGGGATACAATTGTCACGGTCACCACTTTATGCTGATCGTGCCAATACCACACACTGTAGCTTAAAACACAAAGCCCAAGCAGTAAAAATACCCCACTCATAGCGTAGCGCCGCAATAGACTCGGCAACACAGGCGTATTTTGTAATGACGCTTGAACCACACCAGGCTTACGTTTAGCGAGCAGCAAAATCGCCATAATGATGACGGCGAGGGTGAGCAGCAGTTTTGTTAACAAGGTACACTCCAGAGGAACTAACTCGCAGTAGTATAATCGACAAATAAAAGGGAAACTGTCATTAAGATCAAGCTTATGAAACTCTTACTCAGGGGCTTGGACATTAATTTTGAATCGAAGATAACACCAAAAGATGACAAACAAAGGAAAGTTAACAATCCTCAAATTGTTTTGCCATCCTGCGAATTTGAGTTAACAGCACACCGTGACGATTACGTTCAGCACACAGTTTTTGATGAACAGGATCTGATGGATTACCAACAAGTATAATTCGCACTTGATAGCCAAGGGCTTTGGCTGCGGCCTCGTAAGCCATGTACTCCCAGCGGCAGAGATTAGTATTATCACAAATCACCACAGGCTGGGCATTGCTGAGTGCTTGAATAAATGCAGTTAAATTACGTTGATGGTATTCGGAAAGTTTTTTCGCATCGAATCGATACACCTCTCCCTCGTAGAAAAAACTGTCGGTCGAGAAAATACCGCCTTGACGGACGCGCAGCGCATATTCTAACGGCAGATTAGCGACAAACTGTTCAACCCAATAGGATTTACCGCAGCCCGGCAAGCCACGCATGATAATCGCCAGTTTTTGCGCCATGGGCTCGTTGCTCATTCTTTTAAATCAGACTCGGCTAAATCGGAGCCAATCACTTTGCCTGCGAGTATAGTATCGACTAATTTAGGCACCAACTCCCCTGCCTTACCGGTTAAATGATATTGAAACTGGCTGTGTCTATCGGGCGATTGTAAATTAACCTCGACAGTTTGCGCCCCATGATGATTGGCCGTGTCAACAAAACCCGCTGCGGGATATACCGTGCCCGAGGTACCAATGGCGATAAATAAATCACAATTATCGAGCGCATCGTGAATTCTATCCATGCCTAACGGCATTTCACCAAACCACACCACATGGGGACGTAACCTTTGTGCAGGAATACAACACGTACAACAGTTGCTTACCCCAAAGGGTTCTCTTAATAAAAAGGTCTGACGGGAGCGAGGACAGCGGCCTTTAGATAATTCCCCATGCATATGCAGTAAGCGACGCGATCCAGCCCGCTCATGTAAATTATCAATATTTTGGGTGACAACCAATAACTGTCCAGAAAACTCAGCCTCTAACTTGGCTAACGCTTCATGAGCCGCATTAGGCATCACAGTACCACTGTGTAACTGCTCCCAACGGCTGTTATAGAAACGTTCAACAAGCTCGGCATCTCGGGCATAACCTTCGGGGGTGGCTACATCTTCAATATGATGCTCCTCCCACAATCCATCTTGATCGCGAAAAGTTCGTAATCCCGACTCGGCAGAAATACCCGCGCCAGTTAATACCACAATATGTTTGTACATACTGTTTCCTTTTATTGTAATTATTCTATTTATTGTCCCGAATTTTTCGCATCCTGAACATTATTCCTTGGTATAACCTTACAAAAACTATGCTTGAATTGCCGCAATTTATTGCGATTTCACGCTCAGTAACACAATTTATCTGCATATAGCCCCATAAAGCTAGAACAAAGGTTTAAGTTTTTAATTTGAGCCTCTATAATGGCAATCACTATCCACGGATGAACCTATTGGTTCTGCAATCAAGAGATTAGCAATGACAGATGGAAATCAAGCGCTAAAAAAAGCCGGTTTGAAAATCACCCTGCCACGAGTCAAGATCCTAGAACTGATGCAAGGACCTGAAAACCAACATATCAGTGCAGAAGACTTATATAAGAAACTGCTCGATTTAGGCGAAGAAATTGGTCTAGCGACAGTTTACCGTGTATTAAACCAGTTTGATGATGCCGGCATAGTCAGTCGTCACCACTTTGAAAGTGGTAAAGCCGTGTTCGAGTTATCGACTCAGCATCACCACGATCACTTAGTTTGCCTGTCTTGCGGTAAAGTAATTGAATTTTCAGATGAAGTGATCGAACGTCGTCAAGAAGAATTGGCCAGTAAGCATAATATTAAGCTGACAAACCACAGTTTATATTTGTACGGCCATTGCACAAATGACACCTGTGATCATAACGACGAATAAGTTCGCTCGAAGGCATATTTCAATAGTGTCTTAGCTGTAAGCTATATAATAAAAAAACCAGCCATCGGCTGGTTTTTTATTAAAATACAAATGGTTAGTTATAAAGTTTTGGCGTAGACGTTGACTTTATACCCCATAAACTCGCTAGGTTCACGCCAATGCATTCCTATGCGTTTAGCCACTGCTTCAGAACCTAAATTCCCCTCTAAGATCAAAGCGATGATTTGCGTAATGCCAAACTGCGGGAACACGCTGATTGCTGCTTGAGCAGCTTCGGTACCGATGCCTTTGCCCCAATATTCAGGAAAATAACGATAGCCAATTTCGACTTCGTTAAACTCAGGAATAAATTTTGGCCCACAAAAACCAATCACCTTGCTATCAGCCTTATGCTCAACAGCCCAGCGGCCAAATCCCCGTTGTTGATAATCCTGAAGGATCACATTGTGGAACAGTTCACGAGCTTGCTCACGCTCAGTAAAAGGCTCGGTTGGAATGTATTTCAACATCGCAGAGTTACTGTTCATCAAATAGAGGGCATCGATATCCTGCTCGGTAAAGGGTCTAAGAATTAAACGCTCTGTCTGTATAATCATATTGGCTTCCTTCATATTGCCCCCTATATACTCACTCATGTCCAGCTTAGCAACTAACGATGAAAATCACCGCTACGCTCTGGCTGATAAACAATTTCTTCAATACGGACTTTTACCATTGAGCCCCCTGGGCCTGGCCACTCGATTTCATCACCTTGTGATAAGCCCAATAAGGCGCTGCCTACGGGAGCGAGGATGGAAATCGTGCACTCACCCGTCGCATCCTTAGGATAAACTAAACGCAAACAAAAAGTGTCGTTACTGGATGACACACTAAATTTCACTTCAGAATTCATCGTCACCACATTAGCGGGCATCTGCGCTGCGGGCACAATGTCTGCTCGGTCGAGTTCCGCCTCCAATGCTGCACGTCCCGGAAATGCATTCGCAGGTAATGACTCCAGCAGACGCTCGAGTCTTTCTAAATCGATTTCTGAAATAATAATCTTTGGCGTTTTCACAGTCTTTCCCTCATGTAAATAGATGCCCCTTAGGGTTAGCCATCTGCTCTGGGCTTATCCTCCCCCAATGGGATAAGCCAATAAAAAATACGCTCGCAGCTTAATGCCGCAATCGTGTGATAATTAAGTACAAGATTTATAGCTGAACAGCCATGGTGCCATAAGCGTAAGGCTTAGGGTTGTGGCTCTACGGATACATTTGCACGTCAATCAGATTATGACGCCCAGTAGAGAACCCCAATCTAACCCTTTGCCAACTAAAATGCTAGCCTGCATGGTGTTAGCTTTGTCCATTCTCACACTTCCACCAGAGTACTGGCTAACAGATGCACAATAAAAAAGGCGCCTTAGGCGCCTTTTCGTGTGTTAACGGTTAGATTACCAACCGGTTTTAGCACGCAGCGCTTTGCCGATATCCGCTAACGAGCGGACAGTGGTCACGCCCGCTGCTTCTAATGCAGCAAATTTGTCAGCAGCAGTACCTTTACCGCCGGCGATAATCGCACCCGCGTGACCCATACGCTTACCCGCAGGAGCAGTAACACCCGCGATGTAAGAAACAACTGGTTTAGTCACGTTAGCTTTGATATAAGCTGCCGCTTCTTCTTCAGCAGTACCACCGATTTCACCAATCATCACGATGGCTTCAGTCTGTGGATCGTTTTGGAACATTTCCAATACGTCGATGAAGTTAGTGCCTGGGATTGGGTCACCACCAATACCTACGCAAGTAGATTGGCCGAAACCTTCGTCAGTGGTTTGCTTAACCGCTTCATAGGTCAGCGTACCAGAACGAGAAACGATACCCACTTTACCTTTTAAGTGGATGTGACCTGGCATAATACCAATCTTACATTCACCTGGGGTGATAACACCTGGGCAGTTTGGACCGATCATGCGAACGCCAGTTTCTTCTAGCTTCACTTTCACTTCCAGCATATCCAGTGTTGGGATACCTTCAGTGATACAAACGATAAGCTCAATACCACCGTCGATAGCTTCGAGGATAGCGTCTTTACAGAAAGGCGCTGGAACGTAGATAACAGAAGCCGTTGCGCCAGTCGCAGCCACAGCGTCTTTCACAGTGTTGAACACTGGCAGACCTAAGTGCTCGCTGCCGCCTTTACCTGGAGATACACCACCCACCATTTGCGTACCGTAATCGATAGCTTGTTGAGAGTGGAAAGTACCTTGACCACCGGTAAAGCCTTGGCAGATTACCTTGGTATCTTTGTTAATTAATACAGACATTATTTGCCCTCCGCAGCTTTAACTACTTGCTCAGCCGCATCAGTCAGACTGTTAGCTGCAATGATATCAAGACCTGATTTAGCTAATACTTCACGGCCTAATTCAGCGTTAGTACCTTCTAAACGCACTACAACTGGCACTTTAACGCCAACTTCTTTAACCGCGCCAATGATACCTTCTGCGATCATGTCACAACGTACGATACCACCGAAGATGTTAACCAGAACGGCTTTAACATTGCTGTCAGACAGAATGATCTTGAATGCTTCAGCAACACGTTCTTTCGTCGCGCCACCACCTACGTCGAGGAAGTTAGCTGGCTTGCCGCCGTGCAGGTTAACGATGTCCATCGTACCCATCGCCAGACCAGCACCGTTCACCATACAACCTACGTTTCCGTCCAGCGCAACATAGTTCAGTTCGAACATTGCAGCGTGAGCTTCACGGGCGTCATCCTGTGATGGATCGTGCATTGCTTTGATTTTTGGTTGACGGAACAGTGCGTTACCATCAATACCAATTTTGCCGTCTAAGCAGTGCAGGTTACCTTCAGTGGTGATAACCAGTGGGTTGATTTCCAGCAGTGCGAAATCGTGATCAACGAACATCGTTGCCAGACCCATGAAAATCTTGGTGAATTGCTTCATTTGAGTTGGGTTTAAGCCCAGTTTGAAGCCAAGATCACGCGCTTGGTATGGCTGAGGACCCGTCAGGGGATCGATGATCGCTTTGTGAATGAGTTCTGGCGTTTCTTCGGCCACTTTCTCAATCTCAACACCACCTTCAGTTGATGCCATAAACACCACACGACGGGTGCTACGGTCAACTACTGCACCTAAGTACAGTTCGTTAGCGATGTCGGTGCAGCTTTCTACTAAAATTTTAGCAACTGGCTGACCTTTCTCATCTGTTTGATAAGTCACCAGATTTTTGCCTAACCAGTGTTCGGCAAAGGCTCTGATTTCTTCTTTATCGCCAGTGACTTTAACGCCACCCGCTTTACCGCGGCCGCCTGCGTGTACTTGACACTTAACAACCCATAAATTTCCGCCAATACGGCCAGCTGCTTCTACAGCTTCTTGGGCTGTATCACAAGCAAAACCTTCTGACACTGGTAAACCATATTCGGCAAATAAGGATTTTGCCTGATACTCATGCAAATTCATGATGATCTATCCGTATACTTCTAATCAAATCCAACTGGCCCGTTTGGACCAGTCACGAGGGTATGTCTTACTTTTGTCTTTAATAAACTCTTTAAACTGAATCGTTTATTGAGTTGGATTACAGATCAAGCAGCAGACGAGTTGGGTCTTCCAAGAAGTCTTTAATGGCGACTAAGAAGCCAACTGACTCACGGCCATCAATAATACGATGGTCATATGAGAGAGCTAGGTACATCATGGGCAGGATTTCAACCTGACCATTCACTGCCATTGGGCGGTCTTTAATGGCGTGCATGCCTAAAATCGCGCTTTGTGGCAGGTTTAAAATTGGGGTAGACATCAGAGAGCCGAATACACCACCGTTAGTCACAGTGAAGTTACCGCCCGTCATATCAGCCACAGTCAGCTTGCCATCACGGCCTTTGATCGCCAGATCGCGTACTGCTTTTTCGATATCAGCCAGGCTCATGGTATCGGTATCACGCAGCACTGGCGTAACCAGACCACGTGGTGTAGATACTGCGATGCTCACATCGAAGTAGTTGTGGTAAACGATGTCGTCACCGTCGATTGACGCGTTCACTTCAGGGAAGCGTTTCAGGGCTTCAGTCACCGCTTTCACGTAGAAAGACATGAAACCTAAACGGATTCCGTGGCGCTTTTCAAAGATATCTTGGTATTGCTTACGGATATCCATGATGGGCTTCATGTTCACTTCGTTGAAGGTCGTGAGCATTGCGGTAGAGTTTTTCGCTTCTAATAAACGGTTAGCGATAGTCTTACGTAAACGTGTCATTGGTACACGTTTCTCGCTGCGACCCGCCGCTAAAGGTTGTACCGCAGGAGCCGCAGGTGCTACTGCCGCTTTAGGTGCAGACTTGATAAAGGCTTCAACGTCTTCTTTAGTGATACGTCCACCCACACCAGTGCCCTTCACTTTGCTAGCATCAACATTGTGTTCAGCCAGTAAACGACGTACTGATGGGCTTAACGCATCGTTAGACTCTTCTGTCGCAGCAGCAGGTGCAGCAGCTTCAGCTTGCGCTTTAGTCACTTCTTGTCCAGAAACCGCGCCAGCAATGAACTTAGCAATCACTTGCTCGCCCAGAACGGTGTCGCCTTCGTGGAATAGAAATTCACCAATATGACCATCTTCTGGTGCAACCACTTCTAACACCACTTTGTCAGTTTCAATATCAACCAGATTTTGATCACGAGAAACTTGTTCACCCACTTTTACGTGCCAAGTGGCGATAGTTGCGTCGGCAACAGATTCTGGCAGTACGGGTACCTTGATTTCGATACTCATGAAAAACGATCCTTTTTATAAAATGTCTATGACTACAGTCTTATCAATTAGAGCTTTAACGCACTGTTCACTAAAGATTCTTGTTGGTGAGCATGCAGCTCTGGGTAACCACAAGCTGGTGCAGCAGACGCTTCACGGCCAGCATAGGTCAGTTTTGCACCCGCAGGGATAGCAGCCCAGAAGTGATGTTGGCTAGAGTACCAAGCACCTTGGTTTTGCGGCTCTTCCTGACACCATACAAAATCCTTCACATGTTGGTAATCAGCTAAGGCTGCAACCATTTCTTCATGCGGGAACGGATATAACTGTTCGACACGGATTATTGCGACGTTATTGATATTTTCTTTACGGCGTTTTTCCAGCAGCTCGAAGTATACCTTACCGCTACAGAACACCACGCGTTCGACCTTGCTCGCCTCTAACGTATCGATTTCTCCGATCACGTTTTGGAAGCTGCCATTAGCCAATTCTTCCATGCTAGAAACCGCTAATGGATGACGTAGCAATGATTTAGGTGACATCACGACCAGTGGACGACGCATTGGGCGCACCACTTGGCGACGCAGCATATGGTAAACCTGAGCTGGCGTTGATGGCACACACACTTGCATGTTGTGGTTAGCACATAGCTGCAAGAAACGCTCTAAACGGGCGCTTGAGTGTTCTGGACCTTGGCCTTCATAGCCATGTGGTAACAGCATGGTCAGACCGCATAAACGGCCCCACTTCTGCTCACCAGAGGACAAGAACTGGTCGATAACCACTTGCGCACAGTTGGCAAAGTCACCGAATTGGGCTTCCCAAATCGCCAGACCGCCGGGTTCTGCGGTTGCATAACCGTATTCGAAGGCAAGTACTGACGCTTCAGACAATACTGAGTCAGTGATGTCGATTGGGCCTTGGTTTTCGGCAATATTACGCAGTGGTAAATACGTAGTCGCATCGTTTTGGTTGTGCAGAACCGCATGACGGTGGAAGAAGGTTCCACGACCAGAGTCTTGACCAGTAATACGAACACGTTGTTTATCTTCAAGAATCGTTGCGTAAGCTAAGGTTTCAGCAAAGCCCCAGTCGAGTAACTTCTCACCTTTTGCCATCGCGACGCGGTCACTATAAATCTTAGCAACACGGGATTGCAGTGAATGGCTTTCAGGCACGTAGCTCAACTTATCGGCTAGTTTCTGCAAACGTTCGATAGGCAGTGAAGCGTCATAGGCTTCATCCCATTCGCGACCAATGTAAGGAGTCCAATCCACGGTGTGCAGTGTCATTGGGCGCCATTCTTTCACTACGCAATCACCTTGATCTAAGGCATCACGATAAGTGTTGATCATGCTGGTCACATCATCGGCAGCAATGGTATTTTCTGCGATCAGTTTGTCAGCGTAAATCTTACGTGGCGTTGGGTGTTTCTTGATCTTGGCATACATCAGTGGCTGAGTTGCACTTGGCTCATCAGCTTCGTTGTGGCCATGACGGCGGTAACACACTAAATCAATCACCACATCACGTTTAAATTCGTTACGGTAATCAACGGCCAACTGCGCAACAAAGGCAACCGCTTCTGGATCGTCTGAATTTACGTGGAAAATCGGCGCCTGTACCATCTTAGCGATGTCAGTACAGTATTCAGTTGAACGCACATCGTGGTGATTTGAAGTGGTAAAGCCCACTTGATTGTTGACAACGATGCGGATACTACCACCCACTTTAAAGCCACGGGTCTGAGACATGTTGAATGTCTCTTGTACGATACCTTGACCAGTAATGGCAGAGTCACCATGGATTGTGATTGGCATCACCTGTAAACCATCTTTACAACCGCGACGGTCTTGACGAGCACGTACAGACCCCATAACCACAGGGTTAACGATTTCAAGGTGAGACGGGTTAAAGGCCAGCGCTAAATGCACATTGCCACCCGGTGTTTCAAAGTCAGATGAAAAACCTTGGTGGTATTTCACGTCACCAGAACCATGAGTATCAGCATGCTTACCCGCAAACTCATCAAACAGTTCAGCAGGACGCTTACCTAATACGTTCACAAGGACGTTCAAACGACCACGGTGAGCCATACCGACGACGATTTCTTTAGTGCCCGCTTCACCTGCACGATAAATAATTTCGCGCATCATAGGGACTAACGCATCACCGCCTTCTAACGAGAAACGTTTCGCACCAGGGAATTTAGCACCTAAGTATTTTTCAATGCCTTCAGCAGCATTTAGGCCTTCAAGAATGCGGGTCTTAACGTTTTTATCGTAGTTAGCTTTACCTAAGGATGGTTCGAGACGTTGTTGGATCCAACGCTTTTCATCGGTGTCGGTAATATGCATGTATTCGGCGCCGATAGAACCACAGTAAGTGGCTTTTAGCGCTTTGACTAAATCAGCCAACTTCATGGTTTCGCCGCCATGGGCGAATGAGCCAGTGTTGAACTCACGCTCCATGTCTTCTTTGGTTAGACCGTGGAATGCGGGATCTAAATCGGCAACAGGTTCACGTTTCCACAAACCTAACGGGTCAAGGTTAGCACCTTGGTGACCACGGAAACGGTGGGCGTTGATTAGCTGTAGCACTTTAACTTGCTTAGCATCCAACTCAGGATCGGTCACACGAGCTGCGCTCTTATGACGTCCTTCCATCGCTAAACTGCGAAAATAATCACGTACTTTTGAGTGGGCCGCTTCTGGCGCGTCTTTAGAGGCACCGTTCACCGGAGGGAGATTATCAAAAACCGCACGCCAATCGTCAGAAACTGACTGAGGGTCTTCTTGATAGGCTTCATACATCTCTTCTACGTAGGTCGAATTTGCACCACTTAAGTGAGATGATTCGAGCCAGGCTTTCATGATGCCTTGGTGCATTTCTATTCCTTTCAAACTTTATACACGTGCTTAGCCATAGTTTTTTTATGTGATCTCAGGTCAGGACCTTTGATACATAATTTCTGCCGCCCCTAGAATATCCAGATTTCACGGCGCGTTGTCTTCCATTACATACACAAAAGAGCCACCTTCTATGCCCAGAAAGTGACTCTTTGAGAGCTATATTATTATTGATTTCAGCTCAGGTTCTCGCATTACACCGCTCGCTTAAGCAGCATTGACTTAATATGACCGATTGCTTTGGTCGGATTAAGTCCTTTTGGACAAACGTCAACGCAGTTCATGATGCCGTGGCAACGGAATACGCTGTAGGCGTCGTCCAGCTCAGAAAGACGTTCTTCTGTTGCTGTATCGCGACTGTCGATCAAGAAACGGTAAGCATGCAGCAGACCGCTAGGACCGATAAACTTATCAGGATTCCACCAGAATGATGGACAAGCCGTTGAACAACAGGCACACATGATACATTCATAAAGACCATCTAAATGGGCACGTTGTTCAGGTGACTGCAAATGTTCACGAGCAGGCTGCTTATCATCGTTGATAAGGAAGGGTTTAATCTTCTCGTATTGCTTGTAGAACTGAGTTAAATCAACCACTAAATCACGTACAACTGGCATACCTGGCAGTGGACGGATTTCCAACTTCTTACCTTTAAAAGTAGAGATTGGGGTAATACAAGCCAGACCGTTTTTACCGTTCATGTTCAGGCCATCGCTGCCACAAACACCTTCGCGGCAAGAGCGACGGAACACTAAGGTTGGGTCTTGTTCTTTTAACTTGATCAGTGCATCGAGCACCATCATGTCAGTGCCAGCAGCCACTTCAAGGCTGTAATCCTGCATGTAAGGTTTTGTATCTACATCAGGATTGTAGCGATAAACTGCAAATTCCAATTTCATCTTTGCAACTCCTACTAGTAGGTACGTTTCTTCGGCGGGAAAGCTTCACGCAACTTAGGCGCCATATTCACAGCACGACGGTCCATGGTTTCAGTCACAGGGTCAAACAAACTGTGGCATAGCCAGTTTTCATCGTCACGCTCTAAATAGTCTTCACGTGAGTGAGCACCACGGCTCTCTGTACGGAAGTTAGCAGCATAAGCGGTAGCAATCGCCGTCGCCATCAAGTTGTCTAATTCTAAACACTCGATACGTTGGGTGTTAAACTCACGAGAGTTATCAGACAATTTAGCATTTTCTAAACGCTTACGGATGGCTTTTAACTGCTCTAAACCTTCGGCCATGGCATCGCCACGACGGAATACAGAGAAGTTTAATTGCATGCAAAGTTGTAAATCCTTACGGATTTGCACAGGATCTTCGCCATCTTTATTGTTTTCCCAGCGTTGTAAACGGGCCAGAGAAGCTTGAATATCAGCATCAGTCGCATCTTTAGGATCGGCAGTCTCATCGAGCGCTTTGCCTAAGTGTTGACCTGCTGCACGGCCAAAGACCACTAAATCTAGCAATGAGTTACCGCCTAAGCGGTTCGCGCCATGTACAGACACACAGGCAATCTCACCCACAGCAAACAGACCCACTACGTCTTGCTCAGTGCCGTCAGCATTCTTACGAATGACTTGACCGCTCACCTTAGTTGGCAGACCACCCATCATATAATGACAAGTTGGCAGAACAGGGATCGGACCATCAGCCGGATCGATGTGAGCGAAGGTACGAGATAATTCACACACGCCAGGTAGACGGGCCTCTAAAGTCTCTTTACCTAAGTGATCGAGTTTCAGTAAGCAGTGTGGGCCTAATGGACCATCTAAACCACGGCCTTCACGGATTTCGGTCATCATAGAACGTGCAACTACGTCACGAGATGCCAAATCCTTCGCGTTTGGTGCATAACGCTCCATAAAACGCTCACCGTCTTTGTTTAGCAGGTAACCACCTTCACCACGACAACCTTCTGTCACAAGTACACCCGCACCAGCGATACCGGTTGGGTGGAATTGCCACATTTCCATATCTTGCATCTGAACGCCAGCACGCATTGCCATACCGACACCGTCACCAGTGTTAATGTGAGCGTTAGTGGTAGAAGCGTAGATACGACCAGCACCGCCTGTAGCTAATACAGTGGCTTTGGCTTTGAAGTAAACGATTTCACCAGTTTCGATTTCAATCGCAGTACAACCTACGATGGCACCGTCTTGGTTCTTCACTAAATCGAGGGCATACCATTCAGAGAACACTTGGGTTTTGTGTTTTACGTTCTGTTGGTATAAGCAGTGAAGCAGTGCGTGACCGGTACGGTCTGCCGCTGCTGCGGTACGAGCCGCTTGTTCACCACCGAAGTTTTTAGATTGACCACCAAAAGGACGTTGGTAAATCTTACCATTTTCGAAACGAGAGAATGGTAACCCCATGTGCTCAAGTTCAATAATGGCTTCTGGGCCGGTTTGACACATAAATTCGATAGCGTCTTGGTCACCGATAAAGTCGGAACCTTTTACGGTATCGTACATGTGTTGTTCCCAATGGTCTTCATGGGCGTTACCCAGCGCAACGGTGATACCACCCTGCGCAGACACAGTATGAGAACGGGTTGGGAATACTTTAGATAAAAGCGCACAGCTCTTACCTTCTTTAGAAATCTGTAGTGCTGCACGCATACCTGCGCCACCGGCGCCGATCACAACAGCATCAAATTCGCGTACTGGAATACTCACTTAGACACCCCACACAATAACAATGCCGGCCGCTAAATAGCAGAAAACGGTAACGACAAAGGTGAACTGTAAAACACCGCGTAACGATGTGCACTTGACGTAATCCGTCAATACTTGCCATACACCAATCCAAGCGTGAACAAGCAATGCAACTAACGCGAGCAGTGTAAACACTTTCATTGGCAGAGCACTGAAGAGGCCATGCCACACGTCATAGGTGAGAGGGGAACTACATGCAATAAAGCCAACCATGAAAATGGTGTAACAGGCGAGGATTACTGCACTAGCGCGTAGTAGAATAAAGTCATGAACACCACTGCGTCCAAAACTTGCTGCATTGGTTACCATACCCATAACCCCGCTAAAATTGAAAAGGCTACCGTTAACACAAATACAGCTTTCGCTGAGGCGGTGCCCGAAGCCAACTCTTCCCAACGACCGGTATCCATCACTAAGTGGCGCAGGCCACCAAATAAATGGAAGGTCAAAGCAGTCAAAATGCCCCAAATGATGAACTTCACAACAAAGTTATCAAACAGAGATTGTACGCCTGCGAAACTTTCAGCGGAGGCTAAAGATGAATTTAGCAACCAAATAAGAATGCCAACAGCGAACAGCATGATGACACCGGATACACGGTGAAGAATTGACACAATCGCTGTTGCAGGAAAGCGAATGGTCTGCAGATCTAAATGGACAGGTCTTTGCTTTTTCACGTTCTGCTCACTCAGCTCCATTGAGCATTTTTTTTGTTATGTGAACCGCTTTTGTACAAACTTTAAACTGAGTGATTAATCACAGCAAAAGTAAACACAAAAGCAAAGTTTAAACAAACAGATAACTATTTGAACACTCACTCATTTAACATGTAAACAAAGGGTGCTTTAACATCATCGTTTGCAGCCATTATTAGGCGGAGGCAAGTATACTCGCGGGAAATGTCAAATACAAACATCACAGAATGCAAATTTTGTTTTTTTAGGAAAATTTTCGCGTAAGTGCCAGCTGTAGCAAGGAAAGTAAAGCGTTTTATACCATGGTCTAACAAATTTAAACGCTTATTTAAATTGAAATGTGATCTACAATGGCTGTAAAGTAATGGCGGTTTGACATGCCGCACTCACAGATAAGAACGAAGTAAGGAGAACGGGGTATGGCTGATTTAAAAGCCAAATTAGAATTACCAGGGAATGACTCGATAGAGTTGCCAGTAAAGCAAGGATCCGCTGGTTTTGACGTAATCGACATCAGTAAACTTGGCAGCAAAGGTTACTTCACCTTTGATCCGGGTTTTCTTGCGACAGCCTCCTGCGAATCTGCAATTACCTATATTGATGGTGATCTAGGTATATTGTTACACCGCGGCTATCCAATCGAGCAACTTGCCGTTGACTCCGATTACCTAGACCTGTGTTATCTGCTGCTTTACGGTGAACTGCCGACAAAAGAGCAATATGCTGAGTTTGTACACACAGTCAAAACCCACACTATGGTGCATGAGCAAATCGCCTTCTTCTTTAGAGGCTTCCGTCGTGATGCTCATCCTATGGCGATGTTGTGTGGTGTTACTGGTGCATTGTCTGCATTTTATCAAGACTCACTCGATGTCAACGATCCTCGCCACCGCGAAATCGCCGCTTATCGCCTAGTCTCCAAAATGCCAACGATTGCTGCTATGTGCTACAAGTACTCTTCAGGCCAGCCATTCGTTTATCCACGTAATGACTTAAGCTATGCAGGCAACTTCTTAAGCATGATGTTTGCCGTTCCTTGTGAAGAGTACAAGGTAAACCCAATTGTTGAACGTGCTATGGACCGTATCTTCATTCTTCATGCGGATCACGAACAAAACGCGTCAACGTCAACCGTACGTTTAGCCGGTTCTTCAGGCGCGAATCCATTCGCGTGTATCGCTGCGGGTATTGCTTCTCTATGGGGCCCTGCACACGGCGGCGCGAACGAAGCTTGTCTACAAATGTTAGAGGAAATCGGTTCAGTAGACCGTATTCCTGAATTCATTGCCCGTGCGAAAGACAAGAACGACCCATTCCGTCTGATGGGCTTTGGTCACCGTGTTTACAAAAACTTTGACCCACGTGCCAAAGTGATGCGTGAAACCTGTCACGAAGTGTTAAAAGAGCTAAAAGTACAAGATCCATTATTAGATGTCGCCATGGAACTTGAGCGTATTGCGCTGGAAGATGAGTACTTCATTTCGAAGAAACTCTATCCAAACGTCGACTTCTACTCAGGCATCATCATGAAAGCCATTGGTATTCCTACCAGCATGTTCACTGTACTGTTCGCATTAGCGCGTACTGTGGGTTGGATTGCTCACTGGAAAGAAATGTTGGATCAACCTGGTCACAAGATCAGCCGTCCACGTCAGCTTTATACTGGCGAGACTGCGCGTGACTTCGTCGACCTAGATAAACGCTAAGCACTGCGGTTTATTGATTAAAAGCGCCCTCAAGGGCGCTTTTTTATTGCCATTTATCTCACTCTAACTCTAGGCATGTTCTACTAAGACAGTAGCCCCTCACCCGATGACATGCTTCTTGCCCCACGATGAAAACTTATTTAGCATTTTTCATCACTTTTTAAACTTTTTAGCTACATCTGGCGTATTCATCTTAGCGCAAAATCGTCAAAAATAATAATTAACAAGTAAAAACAGCAACTTAACAAGTGGCACGTTTTATGCTGTTTAGCATCATTATATTCAAACAATAGGTAACAGTTCTTATGGAAAAGTCTAAAATGATTAAGTTCGCCCTACCCGTTTTATTAGTGTCAATGTTGGCGGCTTGTGGTGAAGAGGAAGTAGCTAAAAAAGAAGAAAAATATGCTATTCCCGTTGAAACGACGACCGTGATTCAGGGTAATGTCTCTTCTTTTTACAGTACTACGGCCACCCTTGAAGCCCCACAGGAGGCGAATGTTGTCAGTCGAATCGCTGGCCTAATCGAAGCCATTAATGTGGAAGAAGGCGACCGCGTTAAGAAAGGACAAATACTAGCGGTTATTGATGCCAAACGTCAGCAATATGATTTAGATCGTTCCGAAGCGGAAGTTAAAATCATTGAGCAAGAGTTAAACCGCTTAAAGAAAATGAATAATAAAGAATTTGTTAGCGCTGACTCTATGGCCAAGCTTGAATACAACTTGCAAGCAGCTATTGCTAGACGGGATCTTGCCGAACTACAAGTGAAGGAAAGCCATGTGGTTTCGCCTATTGATGGCATTATTGCCAAGCGGTATGTAAAAGCGGGCAATATGGCTAAAGAGTATGGCGAATTGTTTTATATCGTTAACCAAGATGAATTGCACGGCATTGTGCATCTACCAGAGCAGCAATTAACCAGTTTGCGTTTAGGCCAAGAAGCTCAAGTATTTAGCAATCAACAGAGTAAAAATGCTATCCATGCAACTGTGCTACGTATCAGCCCTGTCGTGGATCCACAAAGCGGCACATTTAAAGTCACTTTGGCCGTACCAAATCAAGACGCCCGCCTAAAAGCGGGGATGTTCACTCGGGTCGAATTAAAATATGACACCCATGAAAATGTGATTACCGTGCCCTACAGCGCCTTAATCAATCAAGATAATAAGCAAGCCTTATACGTCATTGACGGCACCAATGCTAACCGTCGCGAAGTTCAAATCGGATACCGCGAAGGTGATTTAATTGAAATTGTTTCTGGTATCAAGCCTGGGGAACTCGTCGTTACCCGTGGTCAGCAAAATTTGAAAGACCAGTCCTTAGTTGAAGTCATTACCCCACTCGATTTGGCCTCAGCGAAGAACTGATAGGAGTCTTTCATGTCAATCATCAGCACCTCAGTTAAACGGCCAGTCACTGTATGGATGTTCATGCTGGCCATTATGTTATTCGGTATGGTCGGGTTTTCGCGCTTAGCGGTAAAACTCCTGCCCGATTTAAGCTACCCCACCTTAACCATTCGAACCATGTACGACGGTGCTGCGCCCGTTGAAGTGGAGCAGCTGGTCTCAAAACCCATTGAAGAAGCCGTCGGTGTGGTGAAAGGCTTACGTAAGATCAGCTCTATTTCTCGCTCAGGCATGTCCGATGTGGTACTTGAGTTTGAATGGGGCACCACAATGGATATGGCAAGTCTCGATGTGCGTGAAAAACTCGACACTATCGCCCTGCCGCTCGATGTTAAAAAGCCATTACTACTGCGCTTTAACCCCAACCTTGATCCTATCATGCGCCTAGCGCTGTCTGTACCAAATGCCACTGAGACAGAGCTCAAACAGATGCGTACCTACGCAGAAGAAGAGCTTAAGCGCCGCCTAGAGGCTCTTTCTGGGGTTGCCGCTGTGCGTTTATCCGGCGGTTTAGAACAGGAAGTGCATATTCAGCTCAATCAGGAAAAATTATCCCAACTCAATTTGAATGCCGATGACATTAAGCGTCGTATCAACGAGGAAAACATCAACTTATCTGCGGGCAAAGTGATCCAAGGCGACCGCGAATATCTGGTACGAACCCTTAACCAATTCAATTCATTGGAAGAACTAGGGCAAGTGATCGTCTATCGCGACGCACAAACCTTAGTACGTCTATTTGAAGTCGCTACGATTACCGATGCCTTTAAAGAGCGCAGCGATATCACCCGTATCGGTAGCCAAGAATCGATAGAACTGGCTATTTATAAGGAAGGTGATGCCAACACGGTCGCCGTTGCCAAAAAATTGCGCGATGAGCTATTGAAGATCAACAAAGATCCTCAGCGGAACAAACTAGAAGTGATTTACGATCAATCCGAGTTTATCGAAAGTGCCGTCAGTGAAGTGACCTCTTCAGCGTTAATAGGCAGTATTTTGTCCATGCTGGTGATTTATCTGTTCCTGCGAAATATTATCCCGACGCTGATTATCTCTATCTCAATCCCCTTCTCGGTGATCGCTACCTTTAACATGATGTACTTTGCCGATATCAGCTTAAACATCATGTCATTAGGTGGTATTGCGCTGGCGATTGGTCTGTTGGTTGACAACGCGATTGTGGTACTCGAAAACATCGACCGCTGTCGCAGTGAAGGCATGAGTAAATTGGATGCTGCGGTAACGGGCACAAAGGAGGTTGCTGGCGCGATTTTCGCCTCGACAATGACGACGCTCGCGGTGTTTGTTCCCTTAGTTTTTGTCGATGGTATTGCTGGCGCCCTCTTTTCAGATCAAGCCTTAACGGTGACCTTTGCGCTCTTGGCCTCCTTGCTTGTTGCCTTAACCTCGATTCCTATGCTGGCCTCACGGGAAGGATTTAAAGCTTTGCCGGAGCTCATGAATAAAACGCCGAAGGAAAAACCGACCACTAAACTTGGCAAATTAAAACACTATAGTGCGACGGTGTTCTCCTTCCCGATTGTGTTGCTATTTAGTTACTTGCCGAGTGCCTTACTCACCTTAGTGTTGATTATTGGCCGCTTCTTTTCGTGGTTGTTTGGCTTAGTGATGCGCCCGCTGAGCAATGGCTTTAATGTTGTGTACCACAGTATCGAGTCTATTTACCATAAGCTACTGGCTTTGGCGCTGCGTAAGCAAATCATGACGTTACTACTGACGATTGGGATCACTGGTGCCTGTATTAGCTTGCTTCCCCGTTTAGGAATGGAATTAATTCCACCGATGAACCAAGGGGAATTCTATGTTGAAATACTGCTACCACCCGGCACTGCTGTGGGTGAAACCGATAGGGTCTTGCAACAACTGGCGATGTCGATTAAAGACAGACCAGAAGTGAAACATGCCTACAGCCAAGCGGGTAGCGGAGGGTTAATGACCTCAGATACCGCTCGTGGCGGCGAAAACTGGGGCAGATTACAGGTCGTACTTGGAGATCACAACGCCTATCATCAGGTAACGCAAGTGCTACGAGACACGGCGCGCCGCATCCCCGAGCTTGAGGCAAAAATCGAGCAACCTGAACTCTTTAGCTTTAAGACGCCATTGGAGATTGAGCTAACAGGCTACGATTTAACCTTACTAAAACGCAGTGCCGATAACCTTGTTAAGGCGTTGTCAGCATCTGATCGCTTTGCCGATGTAAATACTAGCCTGCGTGATGGTCAGCCAGAATTGAGCATCCGTTTCGATCATGCTCGTTTAGCCGCATTAGGAATGGATGCCCCTACGGTTGCCAATCGCATTGCCCAACGTGTTGGTGGCACTGTCGCCAGTCAATATACGGTTCGAGATCGCAAGATTGATATTCTCGTTCGGAGTCAACTGGATGAGCGGGATCAAATTAGCGACATCGATACCTTAATTATCAACCCTGACAGCTCGCAACCCATAGCCCTTAGTGCTGTAGCAGAAGTATCACTGCAATTAGGCCCATCGGCAATTAACCGTATCAGTCAACAAAGGGTGGCCTTGGTATCGGCAAACCTTGCCTACGGCGACTTAAGTGATGCCGTAGCCCAGGCGCAGCAGATCCTGTCTACGCAGGTATTGCCGGCATCGGTGCAAGCCCGTTTCGGTGGCCAGAATGAGGAAATGGAGCATTCATTCCAATCACTAAAAATTGCATTGATCCTAGCTGTGTTCTTGGTATACCTCGTGATGGCAAGCCAATTTGAGTCACTGCTGCATCCATTGCTCATTTTATTCGCTGTACCAATGGCACTGGCTGGAAGTGTGCTTGGTCTTTATATCACCCAAACCCATCTAAGCGTGGTGGTCTTTATTGGCCTTATCATGCTGGCGGGGATCGTCGTCAATAATGCCATTGTATTAGTGGATAGAATAAATCAACTACGTGCAGAGGGCGTGCAGAAGCTTGAAGCCATTAAAGTCGCAGCGAAATCCCGTCTTCGCCCGATTATGATGACAACGCTCACCACTGTACTAGGTCTGCTCCCTATGGCATTAGGGCTAGGCGATGGATCAGAAGTTCGCGCACCAATGGCGATTACCGTGATATTTGGCTTGAGCTTATCGACGTTATTAACCTTGATTGTGATCCCAGTGCTCTATGCCCTGTTTGACCGTAAAGAGTTTACGCATACCACCACTGAGCAAGACAACACGGCAGAAACTGCGGAGGCTCGCCTATGAACCTCACCCATCTAGCGATAAAGCGCCCTGTCACCACCAGCATGTTTTTCTTTGCTATCTTGCTGTTTGGTCTGGCTTCTAGCCGTCTATTACCGCTCGAAATGTTCCCCGGTATCGATATTCCGCAGATTGTCGTGCAAGTGCCTTACAAAGGCTCGACTCCTGCAGAAGTGGAACGCGATATCACTAAGGTGCTCGAAGAGTCGCTCGCCACCATGGGCGGTATCGATGAACTTGAATCAGAGTCCTCCCAAGAGGGCGCTGAAATTGAAATCAATATGAAATGGGGCGAAAACGTTGCCACAAAAAGCTTAGAAGCACGCGAAAAAATCGATGCCGTGCGGCATTTATTGCCCAAGGATGTTGAGCGGGTATTTATCCGCCAATTTTCCACTGCCGATATGCCTGTACTCACTATACGCATTTCGAGCGACCGCGAGCTCTCTGGTGCATTCGATTTACTCGATAAGCAGCTAAAACGACCATTAGAGCGGGTGGAGGGCGTCTCTAAGGTGAGTCTCTATGGGGTTGAACAAAAGCAGATTGAAGTGCGGATCAATGCAAATAGACTCGCCGCCAGCGGTTTTTCAGCGACTGAATTACAAGCTCGTCTCGGGCGCGAAAACTTCGTGTTAAGTGCTGGCACCTTGAGAGAAAGTAACCTCGTTTATCAAGTCTCCCCTAAGGGGGAATTTAGAAACCTTGAGGATATTAAGTCGCTGGTGTTAATCCCTGGACTGACCTTAGGCGATGTTGCCGATGTGCAATTTTCCCTGCCTGAGCGCAGTGAAGGACGCCATTTAGATCAACACTATGCGGTGGGTTTAGATGTATTTAAAGCCTCCGGCGCCAATTTGGTGGATGTGTCCGACCGCGTACTTAAAGTCATTGAGCAGGCCAAACAAGACCAACAATTTCAAGGTATCCGTTTGTTTATTATGGAAGATCAAGCCTCAGGCGTGAAATCCTCTTTATCGGATCTACTGCTGTCGGGATTGATCGGTGCGTTGTTATCATTTGTCGTGCTTTATCTGTTCCTAAGAAACCTCAAGATGACCCTAATTGTGGTGTCCTCAGTACCAATTTCTATCGGTATGACGTTAGCCGCCATGTATCTGCTCGGTTACAGCTTGAATATTCTATCGATGATGGGCTTGTTATTGGCTGTAGGTATGCTTATCGATAACGCCGTTGTGGTCACCGAAAGTGTACTGCAAGAAAAACAAGGTAACTCACTCAAAACCAGTACCCAAGACAATGAAAACGCTGTTATGACGGGGGTCGATAAGGTGAGTCTTGCTGTACTGGCGGGTACTATGACTACAGCGATTGTGTTTTTACCCAATATTTTTGGGGTAAAAGTTCAGCTGACTATTTTCCTTGAGCATGTGGCAATTGCGATTTGTATTTCGCTGGCAGCATCACTTTTGGTGGCTAAAACATTAATTCCATTGATGTTAACTAAGTTCCACTTTGAGATTGCACCAGAGAAATCTGCGGGTAAATTGCAAAGTTTCTACAATCGCAGTCTTAATTGGGTGCTTCTCAGACCTTGGCGTTCAGGGCTGATCGCCATCGCGATTCTCGCATCTACCGCCCTGCCCTTGTCAATGGTCAAGCAGGATCAAGAGGACAGTCAAAGTAAAGAGCGAATTTACATTAACTACCAAGTTGAAGGGCGCCATAATCTCAACGTGACCGAAGCGATGGTGGGTCAAATGGAGGAGTATCTTTATAAAAATAAAGAAAAATTCCATATTGACTCTGTGTATAGCTACTATGCTCCCGACGAAGCCTCATCGGTCATCTTATTGAAAAAAGATCTGCCCATGTCCCTTGATGAACTGAAGAAGAATATTCGCAGTGGCTTTCCTAAGTACTCCATCGCTAAACCTCAGTTTGGCTGGGGTGACGATAATTCGGGTGTACGCGTCACCCTCACAGGACGTTCCACCTCAGAGCTTATCTATTTGAGTGAACAAGTGTTGCCATTACTCTCGACGATCAAAGGCTTAGTGGATGTACGTTCTGAAGTCAACGGTGCTCAGCAGGAAGTGGTTATCCGTATTAATCGGCAAATGGCGGCAAGACTGGATTTAAAACTGAACGAAGTAGCTTCCAGCATTTCAATGGCACTAAGAGGGACACCACTGCGCTCATTTAGGCACGATCCAAACGGGGAACTACGTATCGAAATGGCCTATGAGAAGGAATGGCAAAAATCCCTCGATAAGCTTAAGCAATTGCCGGTAGTGCGAATTGATCAACGCCTTTACACACTTGATAACCTTGCCAGTATCGAAATCCAACCTAGATTCGATACCATCAAGCACTATAATCGCCAAACTTCGCTGTCTATCGGAGCGAACTTGGATAATCTCACCACAGAGGAAGCCCAAACTAAGATCAAACAAGTGATGGAGAATGTGCGTTTTCCTGATGGCTATAACTATTCGCTACGGGGCGGTTTTGAACGCCAAGATGAAGACCAAAGTATCATGGCAATCAATATGTTACTTGCTATCGCCATGATTTACATCGTGATGGCGGCACTATTTGAGTCCTTGTTATTACCGACGGCCATTATTACCTCAATCCTCTTCTCGATAACCGGGGTGTTTTGGGCGTTGCTGCTCACAGGCACGCCTATGTCGGTCATGGCGATGATCGGTATCCTGATTTTAATGGGTATAGTGGTAAATAACGGTATCGTCTTGGTCGATCAAATCAACCAAATGACACCCGATCTCGATAAGCTGTCGGACACCATTCGCGAAGTGTGTATTACCCGTTTGCGCCCGGTGTTAATGACGGTTGGAACCACAGTACTGGGCCTTGTTCCATTGGCGATGGGCGATACCCAAATTGGTGGCGGCGGCCCGCCATATTATCCGATGGCAATTGCCATTATTGGCGGCTTGTCTTTCTCAACCGTAACTAGCCTATATTTGGTGCCATTGTGTTATCAACTCCTCTATAGAATGCGTTACAGCGCCGCAGTCCGACTTGGCGAATCGAATCGTATCGCCCAAAAACTCTTACCGTGGACAGCCAAAGCATGATATGACGGGATAGCATGACATCGCTCATTAAAAAGGCTGCGTCGCAGCCTTTATTATTTTGTTAGCACCTTAAAACGGATCATATATAACTGTTCAAGACCTGGGTAAATCTCGGCAATCACCTGGTGCAGTTCGGGTAAGGTCATATTTTCTTGTTGGGCGTGCAATGTTGTGAGTCCAGACAATGTTATTGGCATTACCTCCAACACTTGGATGTCACAAAACCAACGATGAGTTTCAAAGGTCGACACAGGGAGGATTTGCCCTGGTATCACATGGGATTCAGCTTCATTACGTAACGTAATCGTTTTCTTGCCCATCAAAATATCGTGTTCAAAGCGTTCAAAAAAAGTGATGTCAGTTAACAAGGTTAATCCCTCTATTTATCCAGTCAAAATGCCGATAGCACGGCACAAAATACAGCAAAACATGGTCAGTTTGCGCGATTTAAGTTAGAATTCGACCTCAATTGAGCCATTGGCCTCATATTCCTGCGCTTAGCGGGTGCGAACGACATTAGAGACTTTATGAACAAGAAACAAAAGATCATCAAAAAAATTGCGAAACGTGCTAAAGCCAGACTGAATAAAGTCGATCCAGCCACCATTGGCGCACCCGCAAAATCTGGCTATATCTCTAAGGCTGAACGCGCCAAGATCGCAGCACTTGCTGCGGCTGCAGAAATAGAATCAGCAGCAAGTGAGCCACAAGAGGCAACAACTGAGCAATAATATTGTTTAATAAAAACAAAATTATGCGCTAATAAGACCAATATGTAATGCCACACCAGACTGTGGCATTTTTATTTTAAATAGTCAGTTATTAGGGCCTGTTGACGTTTCAGGGTTATTTTTGCAGCAATGTGGCTGGCTTTTATGCAAGGCAAAGTCCGTGCAGTGTAGTTATTCTACATAAACGGACGATAACGCGGCAGAAAAGCCAGCCAAATGCTGCCCGAAGGGTTCGTCTGGCAAGCCCTTGCTCTTTGTCACTCGTCATTTGAGTAGAATAACTACACATCATTCCTCGTTTCGCGAGCACGTGCTTGCCAGAACGAACAAAATCTAATCTCGAAACGTCAACACGCCCTAGTCACTACATACATTAACGCTTAGCATTATCCTGTTGCTCTATAAAGGGTATAACAGACTCCATTTCTTGCTCTTCCGTCAATTGTGCCATCTGCGCGCAGGAGGATGAAAGAGGGCTAGTTGCACTCGGTAGATTCTGTGCCACCTCATTCGTCATCAATTCGTCCACATCGGCTGCTAAGCCAGCAACACCATGTCCGGTCGATGTCAACGCGACCTTATCAACTAAACGATAGGCAACCCAAACCCCTAAAATACCAAAAAGAATTGAGCCTATGACTTGGCCAATAAGTACCCCATAAACCCCGCCCCACTGCGCGCCCATATACACAAAGGGAACGGTACCTAAAGTCGCCTTGCCCACATTAAATAAGGTGGAATATTTGGCCTTACCCAAATTATTAAAGGAGGCGTTTGCGACAAATAAAATCCCAGAGAAGATAAAAAACACCGCAATATAGCTGCAGAAAAATTCAATAAGTGCCGCACTATCGCCCTTCATATCAAACAAACTGACGATCTGCGCTTTAAGTAAAAACAAAAGTAACGACATCACCACCACATACAAGGTACAAAATTGAATCGCCTTCGTTAAACTTTCGCGCACCCGGTCGAATCGTCCTGCTCCAAAGTTTTGCCCAACTATAGGCCCAATAGCGCCGGATAAGGCAAAAATCATCCCAAAAGTGACAGGCACTAACCTGCCGAGTACCGCCCAACCCGCAACATAAGCATCACCAAAATCCGCAATTGCCCGGGTCACAAACGCATTACCAATTGGTGTGGCAATGTTGGTCAGTATGGCTGGTCCTGCAATGGCGAAAATCGGTTTAAGATCGGCTTTAAAATAGTGAAGATTAAACCTGCCAAGGAGTTGATGTTTGACCACAACACCACGCCCCGCGATGATAAATACCGCAATACGAGCCAATACAGATGCCAGTGCAGCCCCTTCAATCCCCATCGCAAACAGGAAAATAAAAATAGGATCCAGCACAGCATTCACGCCGCCACCCGCTAAGGTCGACATCATCGAAAGTTTTGCATCTCCCACGGCACGCAGCGCACCGCCAAGGGCCATTGCGAGACAGATGAACGGCAGCGACGGCACCAAAATATACAGATAACTCTCTGCAAGCTCGGCAGTATGACCGCTGGCCCCCACAAGCGTGACTAACTCAGGAATAAAAGTCGTGACCACAATGCTGACCAACACACTAATGATCGTGGTCACCACCGCACTGTTAAGTAATAGGCGTTTCGCTAATTCGATATCCTTAGCGCCGATAGAGCGAGACACCAAGGCCCCGAGCGCAATGGAGAGACCTATGCCAATTGATGTGGTAAAAAATGAAATACTGCCCGCATAACCTACAGCCGCGGCTAATTCATGTTCGCCCAATAAGCTTAAGAAAAATATATCCAGTAAATCGACTACAAATAACGCAGAAATCCCCACCGCAGCGGTTGAACTCATCACGAGAATATGGCGAAGAATTGAACCTTCAACAAACTTAGCTTGGGTCATGGGGTTGTTTTACCTTATTAATTGCAAAAGCAAAGGCCAACACTGAATTGTTGGCCTTTGCTTTTATAGTCATCTATGGGTATTTAGGTCAAGCACTAAAGCAGCTTATGCCGCAATTGGGCTCATCTTCGTTTGGTGGTAACGCAGACGACTGATTGACAATGCAATTAACGCAAGCAGCGTTAACGACCCCATCACCACCCCTTGCCATTCGGCTTTATGCCAAAATAGCATCAAGTAAGGTCCACCCAAAGCGGCGCCTAAGTAATAGCAACACAGATACAGCGAGGTGGCCTTGGCGCGATCGCGGCTTGCGCGCATCGCCACAAAAGAGTTGCAACAACTGTGGGTTAAGAAGAATCCACATGCCGTCATCAAAAAGCCCATGCAAATGGTGGCTGTGGTATCAAACAGGGTCAATAAACTGCCCAACAGCATCAAACACCAAGACCATTGATATAACTTGTGCTGACCAAATTTTGCCAGCCACTTAGCGGTAAAATAGGAGGCCACAGTACCACTGGAGTAACACAAAAAAATCAAGGTCGCTTGAAAGCGGCTCCACTCGTAGGGCGCGGCCATCAAATGCAGTTGAATAAAGCTAAATTGATTCACCATCATCATAAAAGTGATCCCACCGATGGCATAGGCTAACCGCATTTGTGGATCGGTTAGATGGTGACTAAAGCCGTAAAAATCTTGAAGTAACCGAGCCCGTTTTGAGACTGAAGGCGCCGAGGTTTGCCCGCCAGATATCGCCTTAGCATCCGCGCCAGATGGCAATAAAAAACTGGTCAAGGCAACACCTGCGAGGGTCACTAAAAACAGCAGCCACATGGACTCCTGCCAAGATAAAAACTGTGACATCAACCCGCCCAGTAGACGCCCAACAATCCCGCCGATACTATTGGCCATAATGTAAATGCCCGCAGCTTTGAGCATAGTGCTTGGCGAGAGTTGCTCCTTAAAATAAGCCATGGCAATGGCAGGCACCGCAGCGAGCAATACGCCTTGTAAAAAACGCACATACACAAGCGCATTAAAGTCCCCAGCCCAAATCAGCAACAGGTTCGACAATGCCAATAACCAAAGGCTCACTACAATCGGCATATGCCGGCCAATTCTGTCGGACACAACCGCATAAATTAACAGCGAAAACGCCAATGAAAAACTGGTCACAGAAAGAATGAGCGTCGCCTGCGAGCCAGGCACAGAAAAATGCTCGGCGATCAGCGGTAACATGCCCTGCATCAAATACAGATTGATATATACCACCACGGAAGCCACACACAAGGCCCACATCAGTCGGGTATCACGTTGTTTATTGTCGATAATAGTGTCTAACACGGCTTGCACTTTTAGCCTCGATAACGCCTCACTCTAAGAATAGACAAAGGTTAGCACTGGGCATAACATAACAATAATAGATAATTTATATCGACACTATTGATTTTTGTTATGGAAAATTTTTATAACTGACATGGTTATCGCAAGTTGTCGCGCGTAAGCGTGCATCACAAGCAAAAGGCTCACACGATGGATATACGCCAACTTAAACACTTAGATGCACTTGCTAATACCGGCAGTTTTACCGCCGCGGCCAAGAAGCTCAATATGGCGCAGCCTGCCCTAAGCCAAAGCATCAAACGGCTCGAACTATCTCTTGGCGTCACCCTGATCAACCGCACCAGCACTAAAAATGACAAGCACCTCGCGCTCACCGCCGAAGGCTTAGTGCTGCACCAGCATGCCACGTTGATCCTAAAACAAATCAAGCAGGCGGAAGCACAAATCCGTGCCATGGCGAATTTGACCTCAGGGGAAGTGCGGATTGCGGTGCCGGGTATGTTGGGCTCCTTCTATCTGCCCTCACGCCTTATGGCGTTTCGCCATCAATATCCCGAGTTAAAGCTGTCACTGTTCGAAGGAGGTACCCGTGACGCGCTGCGGATGTTACAACAGGAAGAAGTGGATATTGCTATCATTACTGCCCAAGATCTGCAGAGTGATTTTGATAGCCAATTACTGATCCGTGAGCAGATGGTGATCGCCATGGGCGCCGAGCATCCACTTGCCGAGCATTCTGCCGTGAGCTTAAACGACTTCTTTGACCATGAACTGGTGATGTTCAAAACCGGCTATTTTCACCGCGAGTGGATCCTCTCTCAGGCAAAAGACTTGGGTAAAAAGCCCAATATTGCCTTTGAGACCAATCTGATTAACTTGATCAAACAAATTGTGTCGCAGGGATTTGGTATCACCAGCGTGCTCGAAATGGCCATCAGTCCAAAAGACGATATTCTCGCCAAACCCTTTGACCCGCCAGTGTTTTTAAATCTGCATATTGCGTGGAAAAAGCAACGTCCCGTCAGCCAAGCCGACCGCGCCTTTGTGGAATTTTTGATGAAAAATCGATAATAAACGGGCAATAAAAAAGGGCCGATAATCTCGGCCCTCATCAGGGTTAACCCTTAAACATGCTAAGGTTAACCGGTTTCAGCTCGAACCACTTAGCGCAGTTTACGGCGACCAAAGGCAAATGGCAGCAGTAATAAACTTAACCAGCCTAAAGCACCACCGTCATCCTTCTTCGGCGGAGTATCGGTAATAGAGACAGATACTAAGCTCGAATCGCTGTTGCCGTGGTTATCGGATACCGTCAGTTGGAATGACACGGTTTGTGCCGCGCCACTCACACTTGGCGCCACTAAGTTTAATTTGGCCGCTGCGGGGTCAAAATTAAAGCTTGCGCCACCTAACTGAGTCCACTTGTAGGTCAGCGGATCATTATTCGCATCCGATGATTTACTGGCATCGATAAACAACGGCTTACCTTCTTGTACTGACGTTGGGGCTTCAACCTTGGCCACAGGCGCCACTTCAGCAACATCAAACTGATAGCGCTGAGTCAAGGTTTCTGACGACGCATTATTGACCTTGTTCGACAGGCTTAACTCATTATCAACACCCGCCTTACGTGGAACCAGCTCAAAACTGATGTCTTTCGCTTCAGCGCCCGATGGCATCTCGATCGTCCAAGTGATCTTATTGCCATCTTGCTTACCGTCATGGCTAATGTTAGCCACTTCATGGCCTTCAGGCAGCATAGCTTCTAAGTTATACACGCGTGTTACTTGGGTTTTATTGGCTTCGATACGGGTTTTCATCACCTTAGCCACGCCCGGTGTTAACTGACCGCTCAGCGTATTGCCCAGAGGCGACAGCACATCATCGCCTACACGTTCAAAGACGACGGGGAGCTTCACTGGTGCCACTTTGTCATCGCCAGTGGTGAAGGTCAGCATAGCTAAACCATCGTCACCGACTTTGAGCGCGTCCTTCCACGTCAGCTTAACGTCAAAGTCATTGGTATCGCCAGAAAGCGTCGCAGTGAGGTTATCCTCAGCCGTGTCATAGAGGGTCAATTGTTTTAAACCAAACACATCATCAGCCGTGGCTGTTGAAGCAGTATAGTTTTGTACAATGACGTAATAAGTGCCCTTAACCGGATTATTGAGTAATACACTTTCCTCTGAACCATCTCTGGCTGATGAGCCCGCTCGCGCAAGTTTGCTGCCATCGTTTTTATCGAGTAGCACATACATATCGAGATCGGGCGATGTGGTGTAGCTAATTGAGGTTCGGAAATACAGTGCATTTTCATTAACGTCAAACTTAAACACTTTGACGCCATCTTCAAGATCATCTGTATATGAAGCATTATTCGAGTCTTGCTTCACGCTTGACTCAATGATTTGGCTTAGCTTGAGGCCTGTCACTTCGGCGCCAACGCTAGCAAAATCCACCGCCTTTAAGCCTTCAAGAGTGATCTCATCCGCATTACGAGTCGCTTGAATGCTCACCAAGTTTGGCAGGTTACGCTTACCAATCTTAGCCGCAATCGGCATAGTCGCCGTCGGGTAGTTAGCTGACTCGAGCACTAAGTTGCCAAAGCCCCAATCTGCGCCCACTTGCGTTACATCGGCGGTGACAGTAATGGTTTGGCTCGCACCTTTTTTCAGGGTAAAGCTTTCAGGGGATACCGTTAGTGCCAGCTTATCGGTCACCGCTTGGCCCTTCGCCGTCCAAGAGCCATCTTGAGTCGCTGTCACGGTACGGGTCCAAGTACAGGTATTCACACAACGAGAATCAGCCATACTAGGCACGTTGAGCTTACGAGGATCGCCGTTCAATAAGGGATTTGCAATTTCATAGTTCAGTGCACTTTCATCCATCACTAAACCCGCTTTAGCTGCTAAATCCACACGAATACGGCCAGCGCCCACGTCAAACGGATCAGCAACGGTTTTAGCATCGGCTTTTTTCATCGCCTGAGCGGTCGTTGCGGTCAGCATTAATGCGGAGCGGATATTGTCCGGCGTCCAATCTTTATGCAGCGACTTTAACAGCGCGCCAGCACCCGCAACATGGGGACTTGCCATTGAAGTGCCCGACATGAGGGTAAAGTCGGCAGGATCTGTACCCGTTTTATCATGACCAAATTGTTGATCAGCATAAGCTGCGTAAATATCCGAACCAGGAGCAGCCACCGACGGCACTATCACATCATTGGTGGCATTTGGACCAATCAGCGAACTGTCTGATAACACATCGGCCTCACGGCTAAACACTTGTGGTGTCGGGATTAAGGTTAACTCAAGCGCAGGATTGGCGGCCATGGCCTCTATTAAAGCTACGCCATCGGTATTACCTATCGATACCGCTGGAATATTTAATGTCTCTAGTGAAGCCATTCTAAAGCGCTTATTCCCTTCACCATCGCGGTTATACACGATCACCGCTTTAGCGCCCGCAGCTAATGCACCCGACACTTTAGTCGCAAAATCGCATGTTCCCCGCTTAATGACCGCTATTTTGTCTTTAAAGGCATCGGCGGGGAAGACTTTACAACCTTCCACATTAGTCGCATCGACAGTGCCAGCAAACACAGGAAGTCCTTTAACCACTTCGGTTTGCACAGGGCCAGAGCCAGGGGTGAATTCAAATGTCTTACCATTAAATTCCAGCTCATGTACCACTTCACGATTGTGAGTCGAGTTAGCCACCGAGGTATACCATGGGGCATTTTTGGGAGTCGAATAAGGTGACTGGGTGATTGCGGCACTGGTTGCGGTTGCTGGACGAGTATTCCCAGCAGCGACTGCAGCAAAAATGCCCGCATTACGCGCCGCTAAAAACCCCTGCTCAGTGGCGCTATTCCATGGATTACCGCCACCACTGATGGAGAAGTTAATCACATCCACGCCATCTTTAATCGCATCATCTATGGCTTTCAGAATCGGTACAGTCGGGCAACCTGAATACTTGTCACCCGCATCCCCAGGTCTACAGATTTGATATGCAATAATGTTTGCATGGGGAGCCACACCAGAGATTTGCGCAAACTTTAAGCCAGTTGCGATACCATCACCTTCTAGCTTACCAACCTCTCCATCAACATAAGGCACATCAAGCAAGATATTCCCTGCCGCGGTGCTGGCCACATGCGAGCCATGACCACCGTAGTCTTCACCATTTTTAGCGGGAGGCGTCGCACCAAAAATCTTTTCGTCGTCATAGATATCGGTGATTTCAGGGTAACTACGCACACCAATCAGCTTATCGTTACACATGCTGGCAAAATCGGTTTTACAATCACCAATATAAATCCCTTGGCCTAAGGGGTTTGTATGGTCATAACCATCCCCGCCAATATCGGCAAACGAGGCATGATCAGAGTTAATCCCTGAGTCGATGATCGCCACAACCACGCCCTCACCCATAGCCTTGGTGCCAGTAGCACTACCGTCCCACACCTTTGGGGAGCCGATCAGTGCCTGACTCACATCGGTTTCAAGCTGCTCAATACGCTCACGCTCGATATAAATCACCTCAGGTAGTTCAGCCATTTTTATCGCTTGCGCCTGCGTCATACGCACAGCGATACCATTGAGTGCATATTGGTAGGTGGTTAATGGCTCTAGCTGTGTACCAATCGCTGCGCTGGCACTCGTCAAAAAGCGCTCTTGCTTAACCTTAAGGAAACTAACGTAGTTTTTCACCTCAGGAGCCGCGGCGTTAAGTTTAACATTGCCAGTCTTTCCTGTGCCTTTTGCCTGTGAGGTCGACTGTATATGTTGTGGGCTAGTTGCTTTGAAGCCAGGAATCTCCCCTTGATAATTCGCGACAGCACTGTCACGTAAGCGAACAATATAAGTATGCTCACCTTCGGCAAATTCTGGTTCAGGAATAAATTTTACATCTTGGTTATTAACTGCGGTTAATCTGCCTCGAGTTGAGTCATTTGATAATTCGGCTGGAATATCTAACTGTATTGTTTCACCCGTTGGAGATAATACTGTCTGTGCATTTGCTGCAGATGACAGCAGTGCCATAGACACTGCTAGTGCAATTTTTGTTTTCATTGTCGCTTCCTTCGCTATATCGATTTATTTCTATAAAGTTCAATTTTTAATATTTATTCAGTCCCGATTTCAGATAATAAGTGCGACATTCATGGAAAGGTGTAGAAGAGGAAGCCAACTGCTAAAAGTGGTACGCTCTTCTCGCCAAAGAAACAAGCAGTACTACCATGAATTATCAGCAGTTGACCG
>NZ_LGYY01000234.1:0-49913 GCF_001308045.1 Shewanella sp. Sh95 | reverse complement strand
TAGGATATTGGCTTCGCGCATCTTGTTGTCCAAGTGTAGTTTTTAGCGAAACCATTTGATCATGCAACAAGATGCGCTTCCACCCTAATTTGATGATTTATTTGTAAATCATCAGGGGATTCTTCAGTGCTGGGTGAGTTGTTCAATCTGATTCTGAATAGATCTCAGTTGTTTTTGAATACTTTCACTAAATCCAGAACTGCGGTTAGACAATGCACGCACTTCATCCGCCACGACCGCAAAGCCTCTACCCGCTTCCCCCGCACGCGCCGCCTCAATCGCGGCATTTAAAGCGAGTAAGTTTGTTTGAGAAGATATTTGATCGATATCCTGTAAGGCCTTCATCGCCTGCGGCATGGATTCGTAAATAAGATTAACTTTCTCAAGCAATTCCATTGTTGAGGCAGACATTTCTATGGTGGATTGAATAAAGCGTTCTAACGTTTGCGACGTATTATTCGCAAATTGTTTCATCTGCTCGGAGTGAAATATCTCAGCATCATCAGTACTTTTTACTAGATCAGAGATAAATCCCGTTTGCTCAGTCATCAGCCGGCCTAAGCCATCAAAAGAATCTCCGAGTAAATTAACCGCATCTTCCTGAACCCGAAGGACATTATGGATATTATTTTCACATTCACTAACAGTCGCAATCGCCTCTTGGTATAAGCGTTGGTGCGTTTGCCAACCAAGAGCGACGCCATCCCGTTGTTCTACTTGAGATATGCTAGACACCACCGAAGATTGCTGCTGACGGTAAAATTGCCAACATAACATCACGGCAACCGCCAACACCGGACTGAGGAGCCAAAGGGTAATAGACCCCACCAAGTAACCTATTGCTATTGCAAAGACTGCGATGATGCCATCCATGTATCTCATAAACACTTCACAATAATTTATCCGTGTGTAAAAAGTAGTTTGAGATTCAGGGGTTTTCAAACAAATACGGAAAAATTTTACTTTGTTGAGGGCGTGTTGACATTTCTTGATTAGATTATCTTCGCTCTGGCAAGCTTATACTCTCGTAACACGTCGACTCAGATGACGAGAGGCAAGGAGTAGACGTTTGCCATCTGCTGCCTTGTAGCATTTGGCAACCAAAATCTCCGCAAAGCCCACAGGTTTTCGCTTCTGTAGTCAGAGATCTCGCTGTTACTAAAAATGTTTCATTAAAGATAAAAATATGATGTTTACCGCATTTAACTTAATGATTTACTAATAAACTTACCGCGCAATACCTGAATCAAAACTGTGCAGCCCCACGTGCGTAGGTTACACTGGCAGCGTCTTCGTCTGGGATGGGATCATTTATGAGTCAACGTACACTACATTCCTTATTTAAACCCACATCCGTTGCCATCATTGGCGCCTCTAATAGCGAGAAACGAGCAGGTAATGTGCTAATGAAAAACCTGCTATCCAGCGGGTTTTCTGGGCCCATCATGCCCGTTACGCCCAAATATCGCGCGGTTATGGGCGTGCTTGCCTATCCCAACATTGAAGCCTTACCGATAAAACCCGACCTCGCGGTGATTTGTACTCGTGCTAGCCGTGTACCCGCGATTGTCGAAACTCTCGCGCAATTTGGCTGTAAAGTGGCAATTATTATGGCTTCTGGGATGGCGCAGGAAGTCAACGATGATGGTGTAAGCTTACTCGACCTAGCCATGCAACATGCCAAACGTTATGGCATGCGTATCCTTGGTCCTAATAGTTTAGGGATGCTTTTACCGCCCTTAGGACTCAATGCTAGCCTTGCCCATGCGAGTGCCTTACCCGGCAAAATTGCGTTTGTATCCCAATCAGCGGCAATATGCACCACAGTGCTCGATTGGGCAAATAACAAAGGGATTGGCTTTTCGTCTTTTATTTCCCTTGGCGATGCCACTGATATTAACTTCGATGAACTGCTCGATTATCTCGGCCGCGATAGCCGTACCAGTGCCATTATGCTGTATATCGACTCAGTTAATGAGAAGCGCCATTTTCTCTCTGCTGCCCGAGCAGCCTCGCGTAATAAACCGATTTTAGTGATTAAATCGGGCCGCAGCGCCGAAGGCGTACGGGCCGCGAAACAACATACGGGCGGTATCGGTGGTAATGATGCTGTGTATGAAGCCGCCTTTAGGCGCGCGGGGATGCTGAGGGTAAATGATTTAATAGAACTTTTTGCCGCGGTTGAAAGCCTTGCCCACTCCAATCCACTGCAGGGAGAGCGATTAGGTATTATCAGTAATGGTGGCGGGCCCGCGGTATTAGCCGTCGATGAACTGATCCTCCGCGGCGGGAAATTAGCAGAATTATCCCCAGACACGCTTGCTAAGCTTGATGCAGTACTGCCCTCGACGTGGTCGAAGCAAAATCCGGTGGATATTATCGGTGATGCGAATGCTAGCCGCTATGCCAATGCGCTCTCCATCCTAATGGATAGTGAGGAATTAGATGCCATTTTAGTATTGCATTCGCCCTCAGCCCTTGGTGAAAGTGTCGAGATTGCCGATGCCTTAATTAAAGTTATCCACGCGCATCCGAAGAAAAACCGTTTAAATATCCTCACCAACTGGAGCGGTGAAGACTCGGCCTATCAAGCCCGCAAACGCTTTACCAAGGGCGGCATCTCCACCTATCGCACCCCCGAAGGGGCAGTAGGCGCCTTTATGCATATGGTGGAATATCGTCGCAATCAAAAACTGCTACAGGAAGTGCCGCAGTCGATCCCCGACAATATTCCGACCGATAGCCAAACAGCGCGAAAATTGCTGCAAGCGGCGCAGGCCAAGGGTAAAGCGGTACTCGAAACCCATGAAGCCAGCCCGATTTTGCGCGCCTATGGCCTCAATACTATCGACACTTGGTTTGTCAAAGATGCTGATGAGGCCGTCGCTATAGCCAATGAGGCAGGTTACCCCCTTGCGCTCAAGGTGCAATCACCCAATATTTTGCATAAATCCGATGTTCACGGGGTGATGCTTAATCTGACCTCGGAGGAAGACATTCGCCATGCCGCGAATGCAATTACCCAGCGGGTACATCAGGCCAATCCGGACGCCATTATCGAAGGCATGATAGTACAAAAGATGGCACTGACTGCGGGCGCGCAGGAAATCCGTGTCGCCGTGATTAGCGATCCCGTCTTTGGCCCAGCCATCTGTTTGGGTGAAGGCGGCTCAGAATGGGATCCGACTCAGGATGCGGCGGTTGCTTTGCCTCCACTCAATATGGCACTGGCCCGTTATATGGTCATCCAAGCCCTAAAAACCCATAAGTTAAAAGATCGGCATTTGCCACTAGGGCTTGATATGAACGCCCTATGCGTGATGCTGACGCAAATATCCCACATAATTATCGACTGTCCAGAGATTGCGGCGCTGGATCTCAACCCTGTACTGGCGGCGGGGGAAAACATTACCCTGCTCGATGTGAATATCCGCCTACACGATGCCAATACGGATAATCCCTCTCGACTTGCCATCATGCCCTACCCCAAAGAGTTAGAAGAATTTGCCGAGCTAAAAAATGGCCTCAGAGTGATGCTTCGCCCCATTCTTCCCGAGGATGAGCCTAAACATTTGGCCTTTGATAACTCCCTCTCCGATGAGGACAGATATAAACGCTATTTTGGCGTACGCTCGAAAATGACCCACGAGGAAATGGCGGTATTGACTCAAATCGATTATGCCCGCGAAATGGCCTTTATCGCTACGGCCAAAGGACCGGACGGTGATGACATTACCTTAGGCGCGGTAAGGGCCTCCATCGACCCCGATAATACCGAGGCAGAATTTGCTATGGCGGTACGGGGGGATCACCAAGGCATTGGGCTAGGTAAACTGCTGCTTGAAAAATTGATTAAATACTATCAAGCCAATGACACCCCTGTGCTTACAGGCTTTACCATGTTTGAAAACCGCAATATGGCAAGTCTTGCTAAAAGCCTAGGCTTTAAGGTGACCTTCGATATGGAAGAGCATCTAATCAAAATGCATATGGACCTCAAAAGTAACAGCCCTGTCAATACATGATATACCTAGGGTATGTTGACGTTTTAGGGTTATTTTTGCAGCAATTTGGCGGGCGTTTATGCAAGGCAAAGTCCGTGTAGTTATTCTACATAAACGGACGATAATGCGGCAGAAACGCCAGCTAAATGCTTCCTCAAGGGTTCGACTTACTTCCTGCCATAAGAGCCGTTCGTCATTTGAGTAGAATAACGACACAGCATTCCTCGTTTCGCGAGCACGTACTGCCGGAACGATCAACATTTAATCTCGAAACGTCAACACACCCTAATGTCTTACAAATAATAAGTGCCGCTTATGCGACACTTATTCTTTGTGATGATCGCAGGTGACTCACATTATTGATCCTGCCAAATCATTACCTGTGCGGGTTCACCATTGGTGCGGGTTGCACGGTACATCCCCTCAGTATTAAAGGGGGTAGCAACATTGCCTCGATGATCAACCGCAATCACCCCACCAGAACCGCCCGCCGTGATAAGACGTTGATTAATCACTTCATCCGCCGCTTGAATAATGGATTTTTGCTGGTATTTCACCTTGGCGCAGATATCGCCCGCCACTTGGTAGCGAATAAAAAACTCACCGTGACCCGTTGCAGATACAGCGCAAACGCCGTTTTCCGCATAAGTGCCCGCACCAATCACTGGCGAATCCCCGATCCGGCCAAAGCGCTTAGCCGTCATGCCGCCGGTGGATGTCCCCGCCGCTAAGTTACCGTTTTTGTCTAAAGCGACTGCGCCAACGGTGCCAAATTTATAATCGAGATCTTTCATCTCAATGCCTGCAATTTGCTCGGACTTTTCAGCCGCCTGCAAGTTTTGTCTGGCATCGAGTAATTGCTGATAACGGGCATCGCTATCAAAATGGCTGTTAGGTACCAGCGTAAAACCTTGAGTCAAGGCAAACTCCTCAGTACCCGCGCCCGAGAGCATCACATGCTCGGACTTATTCATCACCGCTATAGCTAAATCGATTGGATTAGCAATATGGCGTACACCTGCCACAGCGCCTGCATTCATGGTTTTACCATCCATGATAGAGGCATCTAACTCATGACCACCATCATAGGTGTAAACCGAACCGACACCGGCGTTAAACAATGGGCTGTTTTCCAATACATTGATGGCTGTTTGTACGGCAAGTATGCTATCGCCACCCTGTTCTAATATTTTTGAGCCCTTATCGACGGCTTCTTTTAGTTTATCTTTATAGGCTTGTCGCAGTTCAGGCGTGAGATTGGCTTTAGAAATCGTGCCTGCGCCACCGTGGATCGCAATGGCAAAAGGTTTTTCATTTGCTTGGGTATTTTGTGACATAAAAAGTGCACTCGAGAGAATTAAACTAAAGGTGGCTAATTTTATTTTCATTATTTACATCCCCTTAAACAGTAACGTCCTTTGTAACCATTTCAATGACTAATTTCAATCATCTCCTTGCCTGTTAACGCTATTCTGGCGACAATGAAGTCACATCACAGGGACTATAAAGTGCAGCGATTCTTGCAAATTACCTCATTATCTTTTCGTCTTCATTTGCTACTGAGTCTAAGTTTAGTGGCATCAGCGACTATGGCCGCTGATAACTTTTTAACGCTTTCAGTCAATGGGGTCGACGAAGCCCTGAAGCGTAATATTCTCGCCCACTTAGGTGCAATGCCTGACTCCGAAGTGCAGCGCCGAGCCTTCTTATTTAATGTGGAAGACAATGTTACCACCGCCCTAGAGTCTATGGGGTATTACCATGGAGAGTTGGAGGAACATTTAGTCGAGAAAGAGAAAGGTCCTTGGGAACTCAAGCTTACGGTCAATGCAGGTGAACCGGTTAAAATTCAATGGGTCGATATTAATTTTTCAGGCGAAATGCTTGACGACCGAGCCTTCGACAAATGGCTTGCTGAGGTCAATATTAAGCCCGGTGATACGCTAAACCACGGCATATATTCGGATGTCAAATCCCAACTGGTGACGCTCGCCCTCGCGCGAGGCTATTTCGATGGCGAATTTACAGAATCACAGATTAACATCAACCGCGATTTAAACACCGCCCAAATCAGCCTGCATTTTAACTCTGGCGCACGTTACCATTTTGGCCAAGTCAGTTTTGAAGGTCATACCTTAGAGCCGGATATTCTCACCAAACTTATCCCCTTTAAGGAAGATGCAGCCTATTCGACTCGCAGAGTCAGCGCTCTTAACCGTCAATTGCTGGATACGGGATATTTTTCCAATATTAAAGTGATCCCACAGCTCGATCAGGCAAAAGATAATCAACTGCCCGTCAAGGTAGAGTTAACCGATAAAGCCAGCCATTCCATCGAATTAGGCTTAGGTGGTGATATCGGCCAAAGCGCAGATAAGACCTTCGATCCTAGGGTGCGTGTTACTTGGCGAACCCCGCAGATCAATAAATACGGCCATTCCCAAGAAACCAGTTTGGAGTGGTCGCCAGACAGACCCAAGTTTTTAACCACTTATACCATTCCACTGACTCATCCTTTGGACGACCAACTGAAGATCCGTTTAGGCTTACTGCGGGATAAATATGGGGTTACACAAGTTTACGAGCCTGAAAACCGTGATTTTCGCAACACAGGGCAGCTAGAAGCGACCAAGTATTTACTCGGTCTATTAAGACAGCAACGGCTGGAAAATCAATGGCTCATGAGCTATTCCCTCGATGCCATTCGTGAAGAATATACTCAGTCAGATATCGACTACAGCCCGAGTTTTTACCTTGCGGGGATTAACTTTTCTAAAACTACCCGTGGCGATAACACCCTCGATCCCAAATCCGGTTTTAGGCAAATATACAGCCTAGATTATGCCGATCCTTATCTAGGCTCAGAAACACGCCTTGCCCGCTTGCAGGCAAAATTTAAGTGGATTGACACCTTTTTTGATAACCACAGAATCGTGGCGCGTATGGATCTCTCCGCCAACCTTGCCAATGAAAATGAGTTAGCCTTGATCCCACCATCACTGCGTTACTTTGCAGGTGGTGACCAAACCATTCGCGGCTATGGCTATCAAGAGTTAGGCCCTTATCTGGACTATATCGATGCCGATGGTAAGGTCAATCGGGAGGTTATCGGTGGTCGTTACTTAATGGTTGGTAGTTTGGAATATCAATATTACGTTACACCAACATGGCGGGTTGCTACCTTTGTCGATGCGGGTAACGCTTTTGATAACAATCAGTTTGAGCCCGTTATCGCCGTAGGTGGTGGTATCCATTGGATATCCCCCATCGGCCCAATTAAGTTGGATTTAGGGGTAGGTTTGAAAGAGACAGACACTATCGACCGCTCATGGCGTATTCACTTAACCATGGGGACAGAATTATGAGTCAGCCCCCAATTCATGAGCCCAATACATCCGCTCAACATGAAAATCAAACGCATGAGCCACAAACTGTGGAACAAAACCCAACTTGTGTTCCGCCTAAAACCCTAAAGCTGCGCCTATGGCAAATATTTAAACTCTTTACGCGCATTATTGTTTACGTCCCCTTAACTCTCTTGGTGATGATGGCATTACTGCTGGGGACTGAAATTGGCTCACGGATCAGTGTCGGCTTAGCCGATAAATTTGTGCCCGATCTGGCGCTCACCTACACCTCAGGCTCCTTAAATAAGGATCTCACCTTAGCCCACGCCAGTTGGTCGATGGAAGGGATTAACGTTGAGCTCAAGAATTTACATTTGGCGTGGCAACCCACTTGTTTGCTACAAAAACAACTGTGTGTGAATGCTTTAACGGCGAGCCAAATCGATGTCAATATCGATACCGAGGCCTTAAGCTCAGGTTCCACTGAAGACGACGTTACCCCCGAAAATGATGAGCCGAGTGAACTGGTTCTGCCCTTTGGGATAAAGCTCGACAGCGCCGAACTGAACAACATCAATATTGCGGTCGATAAGATGCGCTTTTCGGCCAATCATATTCAGACCGCCGCGACTTGGTTTGCCGAAGGACTGACGGTTGAGCAGCTTAGCAGTGAAGGCTTGGCTGTGTTAATTCCTACCGAAGACAGCCCTGTGCTAGACACACAGGCCACAGATCCTCAAGGCGCAAGTATTCAAGTCACAGATACTCAAATCACAGGCACACAAGTCACTGACACCAAGGCAGCCGAGACAGCTGCAACTGCAGCGGCGACAGCAAGTGCTAAAGCTTCAGCGGATAAGCCCATTGCTAATAAGGGAGCTACGGCGCAAACGCCAGCGAATACCCAGGCTGAAAAGCAAATTGATAAAAACGCCGATAAGCAAACATCTACAGAGGAATGGGCACTTGCCCATTTGCCGCAGGTGTTTATGCCTTTTCCGGTGGATGTAAAGCAACTTAGCTTAGACAACAGCCGTTTGCAGATTGGGCCACGCGAAGATCTGTTTAGCCATATTGAGCTTCAGGGGCAATTTGCCAAGTATCAGTTAACCCTTGATAAACTGCAACTTGGCCACAGTTATGGAGATCTTTCTGTGGTGGGCCAACTCGCCCTCGAACAGGACTATCCGCTCGCGCTTGAGGTTAAGGCCAATGTGACTCAGGTTGCCGAGTTGCCGGAGCTGACACATCAACAATTAAGCCTCACGCTTAGCCAAAGTGTCGGACAACTCGGTATTCAAGCCCTTGCAAAAGGAGATGTCGATTTTAGTCTCAATGGGCAATTGACCCTGAAAGATCCCACGCTTCCCTACAAGGTCAAACTGGAGAAAGCCCGCGCACAGTGGCCACTGCAACATGCCGAGTATCTCGTCAGCGATCTTAACCTCGACAGCCAAGGCTCCCTTACTCAACAAGCCGCAATACTCAAAGGAAATGTCACCACACCTTTTCATAAAATGTTAGCCATTAGCGGTGAACTCCATCATCAAGATGCGAAACTCGATATTAAGCAGTTTAATGCTAAGGGCGAGCTAGGTTCGATCGATGTGACTGGTGAGCTAGATTACGCTAAGGCGATCAATTGGAAAGCCAAGGTATTGCTCGATAACCTGAAATTACAGGAAATCACCCTGCCAGAAATAGCGCAGATGCCAGAATCAACGCCAAATAAGGACACGAACACACCGAGCACAAATACCGATAAGGCGATGCCTGCCACTGCAAGCAGCAGCCTGCCAAACAGTTTAATCTCTGGACAATTACAGACCACGGGACGTTTGTTAGATAAACAGTGGCAAGTTGCTCTAGCGGACACTCAACTGTCGGGCAGCTTGCAGGGATATCCATTTGATATCACCGCCGATGTCAGTATCAACGATAAACTGTATATCAGCGCCAAAGGGGTCAATGCCAAGGTACTGGGTTCCACCTTAACTTTAGCGGGAGAAACCAACAAAACCTGGAACATTAAGGGTAAGCTGCAAGTCCCCGACTTTGGTTTATGGCTACCCCAAGCCAGCGGCCAATTGCAGGCCGATATCAATGTCACTGGGGATGAAAAACATCCACAGCTTGAGTTAACCGCGCAACTGGTCGATCTGGTGCACCAAAATATTAAGCTGAGGGAATCCACGCTCAAAGCCTACTATAAGCCTTTGGATGCACACGAATTTGCCCTATCGCTCAAGTCTAAGGCGCTACAACTCGGTTCACAGAATCTAGATACCGTCACCTTTGGCAGTAAGGGCGATATTCAAAACCAAAAACTGACCCTAAGTGCCACTGGGGATTTGGGGCTCGAGCTTGGCGTGACCAGTCAATACGATATGAAAAAATCTCGACTACAAGCTCAAGTGAATAAAATTAACTTGGCAACTCCTGTTGGTCGCTGGGAAATAGATAAAGATATCCTTGTTGCATGGGATCAAAATACAACCAAAGGCAATGTCAGTCCCTTCTGTCTAGTCAACCCTAACAGTAAGATTTGTTTAGATAATCAAATCTCGCTAGGTAAAAAAGGCGAGGTGCAACTAAGTTATGCTGGTAATCTTGGTAAACTTTTAGCCCCAGTATTACCAAGCAATATGGATTGGGATGGTCGCTCTTCGCTATTGGCAAACTTTGCTTGGACCGCAGGGCGAAAACCCACGGCGAATGTCGATTTTAACTTCGATCCCGGTAGCATCAAACTCAAACGCGCCAAAAATCGCGAAGTCACCATTAAATATCAGCAACTTGCTTTAAAAGCTAACTTAGATGCCAAACGACTAATGTCGTCTATCAACTTTGAGTCACAGGACGTGGCAAGCTGGCAAAGTGAACTCACTGTTAACGTGACGCCTGACCGCTCGTTGTCGGGTTATGCCAATATCACACAAATTAACCTTCAACCTCTTGGCGAATTTTTCCCACAGCTCAATACCCTAGAAGGCTTACTGACTAGCAAATTAAACTTTGCTGGTACCCTAGATGCCCCCGAAGTATCGGGTAATGTTTCGCTCACTCAAGGAGCTCTTGCACTGACAGCGAACCCTACCCTTATCAATAAAATTGATCTGTCGATGGATCTTGGCGGTCAGCAGGCATCCCTTAAAGGTCGCTGGATGATGGGCAATGGTTTAGGCCGAATTACGGGACAAATGCGTTGGCCTCAAGGGCAGTTTAGCGGAGAACTTGCCGTCAAAGGCGATAAACTGGCGGTGATCCAACCACCACTCGCACTCTTAGATGTATCGCCCGATCTCACGATTGCTTTTAGCAGCCAACAACTTGAAGTCAAAGGGGTAGTCGATGTTCCCTCGGGTAATATTAAGATAGTGCAACTGGCTGAGGGTGGTGTAGCCTTGTCAGAGGATGTCGTTTTCAATGACTCAATTGCCGCCGCGCAACCTAAAGCCAGCCCCTATGCCATTGTGGCCGACCTGAATATTAACGTTGGCAACGATCTTAAAATCGATGGTATGGGCCTCAAAGGTAAGCTACAGGGAACCTTAAAACTTCAGCAACAGGCGTTTCGCCCACCCCTGTTATTTGGAGATATTAAGGTCAAACAAGGCAACTATAAGTTTATGGGGCAAACGCTGAAAATCCGTACGGGTGAAGTGCAATTTGTAGGCCCACCTTCTGTCCCTAATTTAAATATTGAAGCAATTCGGGAAATAAAGAGCGAAGATCTGGTCGCGGGAGTGCGCGTCACTGGTACTCCAACTCGGCCGGTGGTCACCCTTTTCTCTAATCCTGCCAAGGAACAAGCCGAAATTCTGTCTTATATTATTAAAGGCAGCGGGTTCAACAGTACCAATAATGAGCAGAACAACTCCTTGATGATGGGAGCTGCGCTGGGACTCAGTGCTCAGGTTGGTGGCGGTGGCGCTATTAATAATATTGGAAATACAGCAGCGGGCATTATCGAAGAATTTGGTTTCTCTAACGTGCAACTCGATACTAATGATGAGGGCCGCGTTGCCATCAGTGGTTTTATCGGTGATAACCTTATGGTCAAATACGGTGTTGGCGTATTCAATCCTGGATATGAGATGACTGTCAGATATTACCTGTTATCCCAACTCTATCTTGAAACCGTATCCGGTACCTTAGGGCAATCCCTCGATATCTATTACAATTTCAATATCAAGTAGTGCTTGGCTAGCACGCAGACACAATAGTGAGCTACATGCCGATGATGATATTGACGCTGTGCACAGGCAAAATGATTAAACACCAGCAATTGTTTGATGGTTAAAGTCACTTAACTTGCAAGCATCAGAGTTTGATGAGTGAAAAGCAGCCACAAAAAAAGCGCCATATAGGCGCTTTTTGCTTCAATTACGCAATTAAGCGTAAACGAAGTCAACGTGTTCAATGATTGGCTTGAACGCGTGGCGTTGCATAGCTTGTGCACGAACGCCTACTTCTTTGCCATCTAATACGATAGTCACTACAGAAGTATAGAAGTCAGCGTTAGCTTGAATGTTGATGATGTCTTTGTGATCAAAAACAATAGAAACTGGCTCTTTGCCTGCGCCATAAATAACGGCAGGAACTTTACCTGCATGACGTAGGCGGCGGCTCGAACCTTTCCCTATTTCAGTGCGGGTTTGTGCTGGGATAGTGTAAGACATGTGTTTCTCACTTAAATTTAGAGTAAAAAATATCACCATTCTCGACCAATGGTGACTCATATAAAGCGCGCGCATACTAACACAGTTACTCAGCAGGTACAAGAACAGCCAAACTCTGAATGCAATGGGGTAATAATGGGATATCGTTATCAATTAACAAGAGTATTTATTGAATTGGGAAACTTGTTCTAGCGCTGTTACATAGGCGAAACACCTTTGATCTGAATCGAAAAACACGCGATCTTGATCACACTTAAGCCATTCGATGCCTGTTAAGCTCGAGCAAATTTTGCCACTTCAGCCTTGTAAAACATGTGTCACGAGCTGTATTTATTGCAACAAGAAAATCGACTCTCCTGCCAATTAGCCCGTGAACTGGTCTCACTCATTAAAACTGTCCCCTATCAGCAGACCACGATAGAGTTAAAATTGCTGGAACTGCTCGCCTGCACACAACAAAAAAACCGCAGTTTACTCATGCTAATGCAGATCTGTGAATCACCGGCAGTTGAGAGCCAAAGACTAAGACAATTTAAGTTTTCACAAAGTCTGAATAAGCAGGTTAGTGATTGGCAGCAACACCGTGAGATGAATAAACTGGGACAAGTTTTTTTGCCGCTACTCGAGTATTACTTACAGGACATCCAAACACTAGAGCTGCAATTTTATCAGCAGCTCTCATTAAACACTGAGCAAAAGATACAAACTACCAATGCCGCACAGGACCGCAGTCAACGTGCACAAAACCAGACTTAGGATAATAGCCTACGCCTCCTAGCTTAAGTGATAAAGCCGCATCTCTGATTGTCTTTAATTTGACCCCAGGGATCGCAATATCCATTGCCATCCCTTGCATATGGTAACTTTTTTTAGCTACACCACCACTTTTACCTGCCAACATCGCATTGGTTTTTGGTGAGCGGTAACCAGAAATCACATGGATTTCATTATCAGTATTTAACGTCGTCTTAAGCGTATAAAGCAGATCAAATAAGCGTTTATCCATCGGTGCTGTTACATTTTGACGGTGATCTCGCAGCAAGTGGCTAAAATCGGCCAACACTTCACTCTGATAATGGCCATCGACCCAATAGCTACCGTTGTTATATTCACCCGTATGGCGATTATACAGGCTAAGCTCACGCACACCTTTGGTTGAACGGCTCGCTATCGCTTTGGAAGGAATTAAGGAACACAATGCCACACCACTGAGGCCTAACAACAACTGCCTACGGGCAGGACAAAGTAAGGTCACATCATCACCTTCTGTTCGTTTTTTGGACACTGAGAACGCAAATTATCGTGAATTGCCATCCAGATCAAGTCTTGATCGACATGCAAACAATCAGATTAAAAAATCCTTCAAAAGTTCAATCAATTAGAGCATGTTAAAAATCGTTGCCGAAACCACATAACTCAGCTCACTCTCCTGCTGGTAAATGTCATTCCGATATTGCACTTCCCCAGCGTCATCAAGCCATACCGTCCAATAGACAATAAATATGGGCAACTTATCAGACAAGGAAAACCATTGGGATTGGGTGATATCTGAACTTAATTTATCCCAAAGGCGCTGATCATTGACTAAATGGGTCTTAAACCAGCGTGCTAATTCTTCAACCTTCTCGACCCGAATACAGCCCGATGATAAAGCTCTGTTAGCCTTTTTAAAGAGACTTGGCTCAGAAGTTCCATGCAAATACACACTAAAACTATTGTCGAAATGAAATTTATAGTGGCCTAAGGCATTTTTGGGTCCTGGCCGTTGCACCAACTGATAAGGAAAATGCGATGAAGCGAGTACTTGCCATTGTTCTGCAGAATGCTCGGCGCGCTTACCATCATAATCGTAAGCATCAAATTCTCGTTCAGTAAGATAATGCCCATCATGGCGAATATGCGGCAGGATATCACGTTGAATAATCGTGCGTGGCACTCGCCATTCTGGGTTCATCACAACACTGGAAATTTGACTTTTTAATAAAGGCGTTGGCCGCGATGCTTTACCGACAATCACTTTAGACTGTAAAGTCACCTTCCCTGCTTCAACTAACTGGAGCTCAAATGCTGGAATATTAACCAGTAGGTAGCGTGCTGGTAACTGTGGTGTCAATATCCACTGTCTCAGCATATTTTTCGCCAGTAACTTAGCCCGAGTATGGGGCGATTGGTTAAGCCAGTAAAGGGTTTGTTTTCCTATTACGCCATCGGCTTGTAACCCATGTTGCCGCTGGAATTGCTTAATGCTAGTCACTAGTTGCTCGTTATAAAGCATCCCATTTTTAGCCTCTTCAGCAGATTCGATAGTGGGTTCATTTGGCAGAAAGCCTAATACAAAAAGTCGCTTCGCAATTGGCAAAATCAAAGGACTTTGCTGCCCGGGATTTAGTTTTTCTTCCTGTGTTAACGTATCCCATGAAGTCATGTTCTCTAACCTCATGAGCTGTTTAAGCGTAAAGAGCACGGCTCGGTAATGAGTGTCCTGTTGAGTAAATACCTTACTGATACAAGGTTCAACACATTCCGCTTGCTGATCGAGGTAATACCAATAGCGTTCAAGCTGTTGGTGCATCTTAAGCAGTTCGGCTTGTTCATCAGTACTCAAGGGCCGATGTTGCCATTGGCTGAGTTTTTGATAATTAGCTCGAAATACCGGACTGACATCGGCAAGATCAAGCAACAATGTCTGATCGAGTAGTTGTGTAATAGAAATGTCTAGCTCTGTAGAACCATTTGTTAGTTCGGTAGACTCAGCGGCTTGTGGTGCACTCGAAACGAATGTAAACACCATCAACAGCGCTTTTAAATACCATTGAAATGTGCAACACCCCAAGCGATAACACCGCGCAAAACGAGTCACAGACACCATAGACATCTCCCTTTGACAACAGTAACTTAGGTAGGTTAAGAGATGGATAAATGCAATCAATACAGCAAAAAATAAAATGCCTAATCTCAAACTGCACTTTGGCGCTGAAAACAAGGCAAATGTAGGCGCAAAAAAACGAGCCTATAGCAAGTCAATTCAATCCGTAAGTCGTGCAACGAATTGTTTGCGATACATTTATTATCCAGAGCGAGATTAGTATTAAGATCACTATAGCTGAAGCTGTTCGTAAAATGCAGCTCACTATCGACCTAAAACAAAAATGCCACTGATCATCAGTGGCATTTTTACTATTTAGCGTAATAGAAAGTAATTAACAGAAGGAGACCAGATCCTCTGGCACAAACTGTTCTGGTAGTTTTTGCAAACTCCGCAGCATTAGCGGATTAGCCAGCACTAAAGCCATTTCCTGGCGATTAAAGAGTGCTAAGGCACTTTGCTGACACTGTGCTTCATGTACTTTGACGTGCACAATGGCTTCAACTGGTTCAATCGGCGTTCCGGCGGCACGTAGTGGCTGTTTATCAACCATGGCTAAGTGAAGCTCCATCAGCGCAGGATCTTTCAGCAATTGCGCTAATGTCCAAGGCTGTTCGATATGCGCTTGGTAAGCCGCACGTGCTTCTTGTGCCCTAATACAAATAGGCGCAGGACTGCGTTCTTCTGGAGTGGCGAGGATCCCAATACGTTTGAAAAACTCCCCAATTTTAATCGAACCGGTCCAAGCCGAAATGGGCACCGCTAACCACAAACCAATCAAGGCGGGGCTCATCCACGCGAGCAATGTTAAGGAGTCCAAAATCGCGGCATAACCCAACATCACACCTGCAAGCATATGCCAACGGTGGCGATAAATCAGGGTTAACCAAGGCATGCTACCATCGTCACGGCGCTGTGGAGACCAACCACTATCACGCCCCATCAGAATCGACATTACCGCACCACAGTGGATGAACATCATGATTGGCGCGATCAATGCTGAGAGAATGACTTCAAATAACACACTGAGCATCGCTTTAATGCGCCCGCCTACGCTGCGGGCAAATTTGCCATCTTTTAACAGCAACAACACGCCAAAGATCTTCGGTCCAAATAACACCACCATAGTGATATAGAACAGTCTCAATGCCCTATCCGAGTCCATGATTGGCCACGTTGGGAATAATGAGAACTGATCGGTGAAGTACTCTGGACGAATAAAGTGGGCCTGCAAAGCGAGCATCAACCCCGTTAAAATCAATAACAACCAAAATGGCGAAGATAAATACGCCATAATACCCGTCATTAAGTGCAAGCGACTAACCCAATGCAACCCTTTAGTTGGCAGAATACGTGAGTGCTGCAAGTTACCCTGACACCAACGACGATCGCGTACCGCTAAGTCAACAATTGATGGAGGGCATTCCTCGTAGGAACCGGGTAAATCGTATGCAATGACCACACTCCATCCGGCACGGCGGATCAATGCAGCTTCAACAAAGTCATGGCTTAGGATATGACCACCAAAAGGTGGCTTACCCTTAAGATTAGGTAAACCCGCAGCGCCCATAAAGGCTTCAGTCCGGATAATAGCGTTATGGCCCCAGAAGTTACCTTCTTTTTGCACCCACCAACCAAGACCAGTACCGATCACAGGACCATAAATGCGTGCAGCAAACTGCTGCAAACGCGCCATTAAGGTGGTGCCATTGATCAGTGATGGAATCGTTTGAATAAGACCCGCATCAGGATCAGCCTGCATCCGCTGCGCTAAGCCCGTGATAGTGGATGACTCCATCAAACTGTCGGCGTCCAGGACCAGCAAGTGATCATAACGCGAGCCCCAACGACGACAAAAGTCCGCTACGTTACCCGCTTTACGTGCGACGTTTTTACGGCGGCGACGATAATAAACACGAGAATGTTTATGGGTTTCTTGGCGAAGAACTAAAAACGCCTGTTCTTCTAACAGCGCAATTTCAGGATCGGTAGTATCACTTAAGATAAACCAATCAAACGCATGCCCATGACCCGTTTGCGATAATGCTTCAGCCATCACAGATACCGCTGAAAATACCCGGTCAGGAGATTCATTATAAGTAGGCATTAAAATCGCAGTGCGCGTGTGCAGCTCAGTTTGTGCAAGCTCGTTTGGTTTAGGCTTTTTCAATAGGAGGAAAAAGCCAGCAATACCACTACAAAACGCCAGTGCAATCCAGCAGAAGTTAATCGCAAATAACGCCAACATCAAATATTCGAGGGGAGTAATCCCTCCAATACTGAAAACTGCGCCCATTTCATAGATAGCAAAGGCCGATAGTAATAAGGCGCCACCAACAACAAACACCCGACGGGAAACCCGTGAACGGACTCCATTTGCCACAGTGCTACGGCGTGGAAATCCTTCAGGCATTTGGGTTAAACTTTGGGGCTCCATAGCGCCTGGCCTTTCATTAGGCATAGCGCTACCACCCACGAGTACTTCAGTCTCAAGTACCGAATTCTCGGATACAGTCATATTATGTTGCTCCGTCATGGACCTTAAAGCGTCCAGCGATAGAGCCAGGTTTCAACCTGACGCGGTGTAGAGAACTTGAGTTCAGCACGCAATTCGATAAGGTCTTTATCTTCGGGCTCTAACTCAAACGCGAGGCGATAACCATTGTTTGCCGCATTACGCGCGATGACAACATTTGAAATTACTCCACCAGAAGATTCAACCTTCGCGAGTGGTAACTCATCAGGCATAGCGCCATTTAGATGATAATCAACGACAAACAAACGTCTAGGGGTCGCTTTAGCAATGTCAGCACGACCACTTGCAGTACGACTTACCACGACAGAATTGGTTTTCGCAACTGGTTCATCGCCCCAGCTCATGCGATAAGCGAAGTGATATTCGCTACCAGCAGGAATAGGCTGACGCGGCTTCCAGAAGCTCACAATATTATCATGAATTTCTGATTCTGTTGGAATTTCTGTCAGAACAACCGCACCTTGTCCCCAGTTGCCCACAGGCTCAATCCATAAACTTGGACGACGCTCATACTGGGCTTCAAGATCCTGATAAGAGGCATAGTTACGTTCACGCTGTATAAGACCAAAGCCTTGTGGTGAGTTATCAGAAAACGCACTCACCTGCAATTGACGTGGATTTGCCAATGGACGCCATAGGTGCTCACCGCGGCCGTTGAACATCAATAAACCGTCTGAATCATGGACTTCAGGTCTAAAGTCATCGGTATCGTGGCGACCGTTTAATGAATGCAGGAACATGCTGGTGCTAGGTGCCAGTCCAACTTTATTTAATTCGACACGAGGGAATAAGGTCGCTTCAACGTCGATTTGGGTGTTATCACCTGGACGTACCGAGAATCGGTATGCACCTGCAACACTCGGGCTATCGAGCAACGCATGTACCACGATCAGATTACTGTCGTAGGATGGACGTTCAACCCAAAAAGCGCGAAAAATCGGAAACTCTTCACCTTCTGGATCAGCAGTTTTTAATGCTAAACCACGGGCAGATAAACCATAAGAGTTACCTTTACCTAAGGCGCGGAAATAACTCGCGCCTTGGAACACCATCAACTCGTCAAAAATACCGTTAGTGTTTAATTGGTTATGGATACGAAACCCTGAGTAGCCGATATCATCATTAGGTAATGCTTGAGAGATAACCTCACCCGCAGTGAAATACTTAGGCTCATAAGCTAAGTGGGTCGCTTGGTTTGCTTCAACGATGGCAATTTCAATTAAATCTTGAAAATAAAACCCGCGGTGAAACATTTGCATTTGAAACGGTAAACCTTGATCGCGCCAAATTGACGATACTGGGTTAAAACGAATATCGCGGTATTCATCATAGGTTAACTTAGCAAGACCAGCAGGCAGTGGATCTTTTAACACGACATAGGGCTTAGAGGCCAATTTACGCGCCAATTTCACCACAGTTTCACCATCAAAGGTGCCTGTTTTGGTGAATCTTACTTGCGTTTTGTTTGCAGGCTGAGCAGTTGCCTTGGGTGGACTCACCACGGGCGTGGTAGGTTTATTCTCAACAGGCTTGGTCTCATCAGCAAATGCAGTGCCCGAAAAGGCGAACGCCGCGCTAAGCGCCAGTGAGCAAATGAGTGAAGAAGGTTTAAACGATTGGCAACGCAACAAGCTAACCATAGGATAGGTAACCTAAAAATAAACTAAGAAATCAACGTTTTTTATATGTACAGTGACATTTTTTTATTGCGGTTTGAGCGAAAAAAAACACCGACTGTTACACATCGCGAAAGATATCAGAAGGAGTAAAAAACTCATAAATAAAGATGCAGTTAACTCCCTTTGCACAATACTATTTAGCAATATACTTATACCTTTAAAGAATATCAAATTCGAATTAACATACCAAATTGATCTTTAAAAGTTACAAAGGCTAATAAAGTGCTGCCAAGTTCCCAGAATGAACATAAAATCAGTTAGTTTTACAAACTGGCCACCGACAATAATCTTAGGTGATAGTCGCTAATATGCGAGCCTAAGCATACAAAAAGTGATTCAGAGAGAGACTTCATTGACTTACACTCTTAACACTATCGAGGCAAAAATAGGCTGACGACTAAACCAGTCTCTTCACGGGGAGTGATGGTTAGTTGGCCTTGGTGTAAGCCAATAATATGCTGACAAATGGATAATCCCAATCCCGCACCTATACCTTCATTTTCATTGACACGGTAAAAACGCTCGGTGGCATTCGCAATTTGCTCACTTGTCATCCCTTGACCACGGTCGGCGATCTTTATTTCAACGCCTGTGGTGGTTTGCGCTGCACTAATACTAATTTCAGATTCTACTGGGCTGTATTTACAAGCATTTTCGATAATATTCTTTAAAACCACCAGCATATAAAAACGGTCACACATAATGGATAATCCGGCATCCACGTCAATATTCCACTCATATTCAGTGATCAGGGGCATCAGTTGGTTGAGCGTATCCTCCACCATAGATAACAAGGTATGGGATTGCACATTCAACTCGGCAATCGAATCGACACGAGCGAGCAACAATAATTGTTCTACTGTATGGCTCATGTGCTTAACACCAGCATCAATCGCGGCAAGGTGGATATGCTGAGCAGGTTCATCTGCGACTAATCCCTCTAACCCCTGTTGATGTAACTTAATCACAGATAATGGCGTTTTTAGCTCATGGGCGGCATCGGCACTGAAGCGGCGCTCTCTGGCAATGAAGTGTGCAATACTGCTGATATACTGATTGAGTGCCCGTCGAACTGGCACTAATTCCTTAGGTAATGACATAGCTAACGGTGTGAGATCGTTCGGTGAGCGTGCCATTAATTCCCGTTCAAGGGTTTTTAGCGGCCGAAATAGAATATAAAACAGTAAACTGACGATAAACAGGGTTAACGGTACCACAATTAATGGCACTATTACTGCGTTATGCATAATTTGCGAAACCAACTCTTGGCGCACTTCATCCTGCTGAGCCGTGATAATCCACACTTTATATTTAACAGAAAAAAAGCTGAACACATGCCACAGCTCCCCTTCGAATACTTTTTTACTATAGCCCTGCACAAATTTAGTGATCGGTTCGCGCCCAATATTGTCTGAAAAAACCAACGCCTGCCCCGCTTCACTCCAGATCTGAAACGCCAGTTTATGTTCATAGGCAAGCTTAAGTGCGTCAGCCTTTTCAGCAAAGCTACTGACTTGACTGTCCGGAACGTGGAGAACTTGAGGTTGTGATTGGGGAAGCTTAAAATCGGCTTCTTCATGGTAGAACAACTCGAGCATTTTTGCGGTTTGCAACATTTGAGCATCAAATAATTCTTCAATTTGATGCTTCGCATCACGAGTGCTAAACCAGCTTGAAATCCCTACTGAAACCGAAATCCCCGAGAGCATTAGCAAGGTTAATAGCAAGCGTAAAGAGTACACATCCAGCACCTTGAGTCGATTCAACCCGTTATCCCCGTCGTTTGTATGAGTGTAAACCTGTCTTATAAAGCAGTTACTTCATACCGATAAACGTCGAGTTTGTCACTTAAATCCTTGCATAAATTGCAAGATGGCTAATTCAGTTCCGTAAGGGTGTAGCCAATTCCGCGCACGGTCTTAATTAACTCATTAGCTAATTTTTTACGTAAATGATGAATATGGACTTCGATTGAATTACTGCCCACCTCATCCCAGCCATAGGTGAGCTGTTCCAGCTGATTACGGGTTAACACTCGACCAGCCGACTGAGCAAGTTCAAGTAATAATTGAAATTCTCTGCGTGAAAGGGGCACATTTTGATCGCGAAAAATCACTTCTCGCGTGTTGAGATCAATACTTAATGCACCAATATTTAAACTGTTATGGTCTAGACCATATTGACGGCGCACAATTGCCCTTATACGTGCCGCCAACTCACGCACATCGAAGGGCTTACCTAAATAATCGTCGGCTCCGACATCTAGGCACTCCAATTTAGTATCAAAATCGGTATTCGCGGTCAGCACTATGGTGGGAATCGATACACCCTGCGAACGCCATGTTTTAAGGAGTTCTTTACCATTACCGTCGGGAAGACCTAAATCAAGCACAATAGCGCTAAAGGTTTCATTTTTTATTCCCACTAACGCCTGCTGATAGCTACTTAAGTGATCCACCTGCATGCCCATTTTGGCAAGGTTGAGGCAAATTCCTTGGGCCAGTAACTCATTATCTTCCACTAACATGATACGCATGATGATGCCCTATCGAAAAAGACTAAACTGAACCGATTGCTCGGTTAAAAAGGCTTCTGCCTGCTCACCCTGCAACATTGCCATGGTGGCGAGCATTCCCGCGGTAACGCAATTGGGTCCAAGAACGGTCACCGACCGTGGCGCACCGCGCACAGGATATCCGGTTCGTGGATCAATGATATGCCCATAACGCCTGCCATCGACCTCAATAAAACGCCTTGTGTCACCACTCGTCGCTAAAGCACCTTGTGTAATAGCGAGCACTTTGGCTGCACAATCAAGGCGATGCGGATCTTCAATCCCCACCTGCCATGGGACTGAATGCGCTACAGGACAAGCAATATCACCGCCAAAATTCACTAATACCGAAATATTAGGGTAGGATTCCGCCAGTTCATAGGCCACGCTGTCAACCGCGTATTCTTTTGCAATCCCCCCCACATCAAGTTGCATACCCGTGGGGATTTTTAGCTCGTGTGAATTAAATTCAAGGCGTTCAAATCCCACTAAAGATCGCGCTGCGGCGATATCAGCCATTATGGGCAGAGTGGCGTCCGGAGTAAAACGCCACACTTGCATCAATGGACAAGCAGAAATATCAAATAGCCCGCCACTAAGCTCAAAGCATTGTTTCGCAAAGGATAAAAGTTGCCAGGTTTCTTCATCGATAGTCACTGGTTTGCCTTGAGCATGATTCAACTGCCACAGGTAATTACCTTCAATAAAACGGCTGTATTTTTGCTCGATGCGAGACGCCTCCCGAGCTGCCATATCGAGCATATCGTAGGCAATACTCTCATCATGACTGGCAATGAGTAGCTCGCATGGGCTGGCCATTGCCCTAAATTCCCCCAAGAATCCCCAATCACGGCGCAGGAGTCGATATGGCGCACTTGGAGAAAATGATGGCATTTCGCATTCCTTATGGTGGCGCTTAATGTGGCTTCACCAATGACAGGGTTAAATACAAGTCTTACATACAGGAACTGGGCAACTCAGTTGCCCAGTTCAAACCGTAATAACGTGAACTAATTAGCACAGTTTAGCTTTAAAAAGAATAACTAAACTGTGCAGTAATCGCCTTTTGAGTCGGGAACAGATCATAGTTTTGCAACTGACCAGGGAGCTCGGTGCCATTGTTTTTCGGATCTTGTTGATAGTATTCCAAGCGGTATGTCATCTCATGTCCGCCTGACAAACGGTGACCAAACTTAACCCCTACCGTATAGGCGCTCATATCCCCAATGCGGTAATCAGCACTAGCAAACTCAGGCAATGGTGACTCCGCCATCAAAAAAGGTTGATAGAAATTCACCGCAGCTTGTTGATAGTAACGAAGATGCAACTGACCATAAAAACTGCCACTGAAGTAATAACGATAATGGGTTTCTAAGGTGTGTGAGGTTAAATCCCAATCATCGGTAGTATAGCGATAGGAAAAATCGACCACTCCCGAATCGAGCGCGCCTTTAGTCATCATATAAAAACTGTGTTTTAAGCGTGAATCTGGACGATTCTCGTAGACGATATTCTCGGTCGTACCGTTATTGTCTACGACACTTAAGACTTTGTAGGGATCGGTTAAATAGCCACTGACACTCGATAAACCATAGTTTGCTTGCAATAACCAACGCTGATTAAGAATTTGAGTGATACCCAACATCAAATCAGCAGTTTGTTTATTATCGCTACTAGTTTGGCGAGTGGCATCAAATGCACTGCGATAAGCTTCATCGCTGGTAAAGTTATCGCGGATCGCCATCGTTGATAACGCTACAGGCCTGCCACCAACAGGGTCAACCACATCGAAGCTATATGAGGTGCCTAAAAACAGCGTAGTGTTGTCCTTATTAAAGCCACGCTCGACACCTGCATTAATCCCCATCGACATATAGTCGAATTCCTTAGAAGCATAAACACCGCCATTGACCTTCCAATCGGGATTCAGTACCTGCGACCAGTTCGCATTTGCCTGCACTCGAGTGTCGTGGAAAGTATCATCGAGCGGGGTTTCTCCTGCTGCTACGGTATATTGGCCATTGCCTGAAGGACGGGTAAAGGTTTGACTGTTACTTTGAGCGACAGCGCCCGAGGCCGAGGCCCCCGTTAAGCTATCAACCACCAGCTTAAGGTCAAGTACACTGTCATCGCCAAAGTTTTTCTGTGCCGTACCTATGGCTTCTATCGCTTGAACTCTGTCCTGTTCACCGTAATACATGAGTGCGGCATCAACTTTCCAGTCATCGATATTTTTCGCCAGCTCGGTTGCGTGACCATTGGACGCGAACAACCCACAACTGGCTAAGGCTAACGCGCTAGCGATCTGTTTTGTCTGCGGTTTTAGTTGCACAATTTGCGAGTCATTTTTGTCTAACTTATTGTTCTTATTTGTCATGGCTGACAACACCTTTATGTCACTGAAGCTTATTTAGACGAAAACCTAAGGTATTAACGATTATTAAATTAAGGTTTAGTTACAACCACATCCACCACCAGCAAAAGCTCGGCCACCACTACTACCTTCTTTACTGAAGTAAATATGATCATCTAACGCCTGATCTAACTTTTCGCTATCAAGCGACATATCACTACGCGCAAACTGCCCTCTTTCCCAAGGCTCAACCCCTAAGCTTGAACAACCACTCACTCCTAGCATCACTAACGAGACAGCAACTAATGTGATTTTGCGCATAGATCACTCCTTCAAAAGATTCACCAGTTCTTGTTCATAATCGGCAATATTGTCTTGGTAAAAACCGACATGCTGATTTACTAACTTGCCTTGGCGATTAAAGATAAAACTACTGGGCATACCCAATAAATCGAAGCTACGTGCGACATCGCCTTCAGGATTAAAGCGCACCGTAAATTGGGCTGGTACTTGCTTTAAAAATGCATCGGCAAGGGCTTTGTCGGTATCAAGGTTAATGGCTACCACCGCTAACCCTTGCTCTTGATACTTTTGCTGCATGGTATTCATCCAAGGAAAAGACTTACGGCAGGGTCCACACCAAGAGGCCCAAAAATCGACGTAAACGACTTTTCCTTTAAATTCATTCAGTGAAACAGTTTGATTTTGTGCATCAAAGACAAGGTGTTCAAGTGAAGGAGCGGCAAGTACGCTTGCACTAAATAATCCGAGGAACAACACGAGTTTTTTCATAGGCTATCCATTTATCACAATACAGTTCGAATTTATTAACTGAATCTTAAGGTTTGCTTAAACTTAAAAAGAATAAATAAAGTCTTTATGCCACATGGACATCTGAGCCATCAATTGGTTGGAAAGTGAGCTCTAACGGCAAAAATGTTAAAATTGAGACATTTTGTCCCATTAGCAAAATCGAAATTAGATCTGAATCATGTTAATTTAATGTCAAAATCAGTTTAATCACATCTCTGAAAAATTCTTGATATGCATCAATAATTTTCTAGTGCCTAGCGCCTAAACTGCATGTGTCAATTATGTAAACCCTTAACAATTTACATTCCAACAACAAAAGGTTGACCCATGGACACACATGCAGCCCTCTATGAACAGGGAAAGGCGCGCTTAGATGCGTTGCGCCAATTAGCTCCCCGTCAACAGCAGACATTACTCGATAAATTACAACAACATGGCATCACACGCCGTGACTTTATGAAATGGAGTGCGATGGTAACGGGTATGCTCGCCCTACCACTCCCCTTTAGTAACTTAGTTGCAGAGGCCGCCGAATTAGCCGACCGTGTACCCTTAATTTGGTTACATATGGCTGAATGTACTGGCTGCTCCGAATCCTTAGTTCGTGCCGACACCCCCAACCTAGATTCGCTGATCTTCGATCATATCTCCTTGGAATATCACGAAACCTTGATGGCAGCTGCGGGTTGGCAAGCAGAGGAAAACCTCGAGCACGCCTTAGAAACCTACAAGGGTCGCTACCTGCTCGCGGTGGAAGGCGCGATACCGACCGCCAATAACGGCAGCTTCTTGACCGTGGGCTGTAAAGGCCATACAGGCTTAGAAATTATCAAACATGCCGCCGAAGGCGCCGCAGCGATTATCTCTGTGGGCACCTGTGCATCCTTCGGTGGTGTACAAGCCGCCTACCCGAACCCCACAGGGGCTAAGGGCGTGCACGAAGTTGTAAGCAAACCCGTGATTAACTTAGGCGGTTGCCCACCAAGTGAAAAGAACATTGTCGGTACTTTGATGTACTTCATCATGTTCGGCAAATTACCTGCACTGGATATGTTCAATCGTCCAAAATGGGCTTATGGCGCACGGGTACATGATAACTGTGAACGTCGTGGCCGTTTTGATGCCGGTGAATTCGTTGAAGAATTTGGCGATCACGGTGCAAAAGAAGGCTACTGCCTCTATAAAGTGGGCTGTAAAGGACCTTATACCTATAACAACTGCCCCACTGAACGCTTCAATCACCATACCAGTTGGCCTGTGTTAGCTGGTCATGGTTGTATGGGCTGCTCAGAACCTAATTTCTGGGATGATATGGCTGACTTTGAGAAACCCCTTGGTCGTCAACTGCTCCATGGATTGGATGCAACCGCAGACACCGTCGGTGCGGTGATTTTAGGCGCGACTGTCGTCGGCATTGGAGCCCACGCTGTTGCCAGTATTTTTGCCAAGCCGCTGGAGGAATAACCCATGAGCAAGCGCGTTGTTATCGACCCTATCACCCGTATCGAGGGTCACTTACGTATCGAAGTTGAAGTTGATGAGAATAATGTCATCAACAAAGCATGGTCATCCTCTACATTATGGCGTGGTATTGAAGTTATTCTCAAAGGCCGTACGCCTATGGACGTTGGCCTCATTGTGCAACGTATCTGTGGTGTATGTACTTATTCGCACTATCGCTGTGGTACCGAAGCGGTAGAAAATGCCTTAGGGATTCAAATTCCCTTGAATGCAAAGTATCTTCGCTCGCTGATGCAAACATCGCTCTATATGCATGACCATATAGTGCACTTCTATCATCTCCATGGCTTAGATTGGGTCGATGTGGTTTCAGCACTCAGTGCAGATCCCGCTAAGGCCGCCCAAGTCGCCCTCAAATATACCGATAAGCCTATCTCCGCTGGCGAAGGTGAATTAAGGGCTGTGCAAGAGCGCGTAAAAGGCTTTGTCGAAACAGGAAAACTTGGTCCATTCGCCAACGCTTATTGGGGTAATGGCACCTATAAGTTTACCCCTGAACAAAACCTGATTGCTCTATCTCACTACCTTAAAGCCCTCGAAGTACAAAGAGTTGCCGCCGAAATGCTTGCAATATTCGGCGGTAAACAGCCACATCCTCAATCATTAGTTGTCGGTGGCGTGACTTCTGTACGCGATATGTTGAGCCCTGCACGTCTGCAAGAATGGAAGCAAAAACACGCAATCGTAACAGACTTTATCCTGCGTGCTTATCAAGCCGATATCGTGATGGCAGCCGAAGCCTTTGGTACTGAGCCTAGCGTGCTAGGCGGCGTCAATGTTAAAAACTTCATGGCTACCCATGACTTTGTGCTCGCTAATGGCGAATATATGTTCGACCAAGGCGTGATTATGAATGGCGATTTAGCAGGTGTGAGTGATATTAACCCTGATCTAATCGCCGAAGATGTCAGCCACGCTTGGTACAATGCTGATGCGCCGCAACATCCGTATGATGGCACCACCATTCCAAACTATACCGGCTTTGTTGAGCGGGATACGGTTTATGGCAAACTGCCAACCTTAGATGGTGATGGTAAATACTCCTGGGTGAAATCACCTCGTTATCAAGGTGAACCTGTCGAAGTGGGCCCACTGTCTTGTTTATTAGTCAGTTATGCCCGTGGCAATAAAGTGGTGGTCGATGCCGTCAATGCTTTGCTGGCACGCACAGGTCTCCCAGTAGAAGCACTCTTCACTACCTTAGGCCGTACGGCTGCGCGGATGCTGCAAACCGTGATCGTCGCGCAGGAAGGCCTGAAAACCTTCGATGCCTTGTTAACAAACATTCAGTCAGATGAAACCACCTATGTGAAACCCCATATCGATCCAAGTAAAGAGTATGTGGGTCACGCCATGATTGAAGCGCCCCGCGGCATGCTAAGCCACTGGATCCGAATCAAAAATGGTGTCATTGAGAACTATCAAGCCGTGGTGCCTACTACCTGGAACGCAGGTCCCGTGGATGCTAATGGCAAGATAGGCCCCTATGAAGCCTCACTGATTGGTTTGAAACTGGAAGATCCCACTAAACCCCTTGAGGTGATACGTATTATTCACTCATTTGACCCTTGCATGGCGTGTTCTGTACACGTGATGGATTTTAAAGGTCAGGCATTGAGCGAGTTCCGTGTCAGCCCCAATGGTCAATAACAACGAGGGAGGGAACGCAACATGAACCATTCTGAAACCCGCATTCGGACACTGGTTTTTAGTCCTGCGATACGGATTTTCCACTGGTTACGGGCACTGACGATTTTAGTGCTAGTGATCACCGGATTCTATATTGCTTGGCCGTTTCTTGTGGCGCCCGAAAGTACGGATGTATTAGTACAAGGTTGGATCCGTTTTGCCCATTTGATCTGCGGTTTTATCTTAACCGCAGTCACCTTGGCCCGCTTCTACTTGTATTTTTTCAGTCGTAGCGATATCGAGCGACGCTCGTTTCGTGATGTGATGAGCATTAAGAGCTGGATTACCCAACTAAAATCTTACATTTGGATGGGACATTTACATAAAGCTGGCGTTTACGGGCCACTGCAATTTGTGACCTATGTAGCAATCTCCTTTGTTGCGCTTGTGATATGTATTACTGGTCTCGTACTGTATGCCAATGTCTACCATGAAGGTTTAGGTGGCATGCTTTGGAGCAGTGCAGCTTGGATCACCGCACAAATGGGCGGGCTGGCACAGGTGAGAATTTGGCACCACTACCTCACTTGGGCATTCGTTATCTTTGTGGTTATCCACGTCTATATGGCGGTTTGGTCAGGGATACGCTTCAAACATAACTCAGTTGACTCAATTGTCTCTGGTTACGACTACCCGAAACCAGACTCACACCACTAGGAGTCCAATGAAGATATTGCTACTGGGTATTGGCAATGTCCTGTACGCCGATGAAGGCATCGGCGTACATTTTGTCAATTACATCACTGAGAATTATCAGTTTACGCACGAGTCCCATCAGCTCGAGATGCTCGATGGCGGCACCTTGGCCCAGGGACTCATTCCGATTATTTGCCAATACGATTATTTGATCGTGGTCGATACTGTCAATGCCAATGGCGTCGAAGCGGGTGAGGTCTATTTCTTCGACTTTGATAAAGCCCCGCAGGAAATTGACTGGCAAGGCAGCGCCCATGAAGTCGAAATGCTACAAACCCTAAACATGATGGAAATGGTTGGCGACAGGCCAAAAACCTTTGTATTAGGTGTTACTCCAACCGTGCTTGAACCTATGACACTCGGCCTCACCCCCAAAGTTGCATCCGCAGTTCCTTTGATGGAGCGCACCCTGTTATCCCACTTAGCCTCCCTTGGATTCACTGCGACACGCATTGCCGATCATAGTATCGACTCGCTGATCCCCGACTCCTATAAACGTGGTGTCACTCTTGGTGAAAATATAGAAGATGAAAAACATCAGATTTGATTTTACCTGCTCACGTCAGGTGCCCTTATATGCGTATTTATGTAATCAATACCTAAATTATGATGCGCTGAATATTAGCATTGGTTGCGACAACCACAATGATTTTGGTCCACAAACCTATTTTATTGAAGCCCAAGGTGAACAAGCGCCGCTAGAGCAATTGGCCGATGCGATTGCCGCTGACTTTTTAATGTCTGTTTGGTTGGTTGACTCAGGCATTAAAGTTATCGATGAGCCACAAGGCCAGCGCACCTTATTGGAGACTCATGATCCCCAAATGGATAAATCGGTTGCCGCTTTTTGCCAGCAATGTTATCCCCTGTTTGGCGATAATCAAGCGGCGCAATTTGGTGCTATTGATTTAACCTGTTCCTGTTGCCACGGTGAAACCCGCTTAACCCCTGCCCAAAAAGCCCTCACGCTAACCGATCTTAAAGCCATGGCTGAGCAGTTAATAACCCAAGGCTCATTAGCGTTAAGCTGTGAAGGTATAGCGCTAAGCTTAGAACCGTTTGCTCGCGATGCCAGCAGACCACAACTGCTGATCTGTAATCCAAACACCTTAAATGCACATTTTTGCTTAAAGGATCATCAAGTCGTTGCGCTATCCAGCATTGAAAAACCGCTTATTTGCGCAAGACCCATTCAAGATCACCAAAAACTATTTGCGCCGCTATACGATATTTGTTTTGGCTATAGTCGCGTGGTAGCGGTCCTTAGCGAAATTTTGCGGCAAAAAGGAATTGATTGGGTTTATCTTCAAGGTCAGCACCATAGGCCCAAATTAGCTTGGGTTGATGGCGCATGGGCCCAGTTGTCCCACCAAGATGGAGATAATGCTAATAACATCAGCAAACATTTCAATGCGCCGGAGCCGTTAAGGGAAGACATTCGCTTTCTCGGTTTTAAAGCACAATGGCAAGCGCATAAAAAAACACGCTCGCACCAAGGCACGCTTAGCGTACAAGTCTTATCCTCAGTAGAGAGTGAGACGAATTACGAAGGTGATCAAGAAGATCATACGATTACCGATGCAGCGCTCTTTGCTGCACTGCTAAATGGTAAATTTACCAGCCATAAGCAAGCCAAAAATGCGGCGGTGATTTACTTAAGCCATGCTCATCCGAGCCAAATTGTCACCTGCGATAATAAAGGCGACACTTCACTGTTTTTTGCCCTGCCTGAGCTGCCCGATAATGGATATGATATTTTCCACAGGCTCGACAGCAGCCCGCAAAAAGCGGTTGCGCAGAAGTTTAAAAGTCAGTTTCCTGATGACTACTTGAAACTGCTCAGCCTAAAACTCCACGGCAGACGCGATAATCTTCAGAGCCTATGGGCAATTGCCGCGATATTGATTGGTTTGAATCCGCAGGAAGAAACCCAGTCACAAGACTATTTGAGCGATGCTCTCATGGCAGCGGCCATGCGTTATCAGGGAGCGAATGCACCGCGCATCGATTACCCTCTCACCAAAGGCGAAGCCCATCGGAGCCTTAATTGGTGCAAAACCCTTGGCACACTACTGAGCTTTAGAGTGGCTGGCCACAGCGACCCAAGCCAACTGGCTTTTGCGATGCAGGACTCCCTCGCTGATTACCTTGCCAATTGGCTTGAGCATATAGACTTAAATATTGGAGTTCAGACAATTGCTTTAGCGGGTAATGAGTTAGCTAACGAAACCCTCTGTAAACGCATGAGTTTACGCTTAGGGAAAAACTTCCCGTTACTGGTTAATCGTAGTCTCGATTTAGAGGGAGATAACCTTGCTGTAGGTGCGCTGTATGTTAAGCAGCGGCAATTAAACACCCTTGGATAAATACTTAACATTCGTGTTTGCTCCAGAGATATCGCAACATTAGAGGATAGATTGTTATCTTCTAATGTTGCAGCCAAACCTAAAAGAAGACTGAAATTGAAACAAACAGCCTCATCCGCTAACCAACAGGATATGATTGAACGTCGCCAACTGCATATCACTGGCATAGTACAAGGCGTGGGCTTTCGGCCTTTTGTCTACCGCTGGGCAACCGATTTGCAACTCACTGGCACAGTACTCAATAATGCCAAGGGCGTGATGATAGAACTGCAAGGACCGAGCGCAAAACTGGATATTTTTATCCAAGAGTTAGCAACTAACCCGCCACCACTGGCACGTATCGACCATATAACCCATGGACAGCTAGCGGTAAAATTAGCGGAGACACACTTCGAGATTGTTCAAAGCGATAGCCAAAGTGATGAAACAAAAGACCCTAGCTTAGCAGCACTCGTTGCCGTGTCGGCCGACAAAAGTACCTGCCAAGATTGCTTAGGCGATATGCGCAATCCACAGGATCGCCACTTTGGCTATGCCTTTACTAATTGCACCAATTGCGGCCCAAGATACACGATTATCAATGCCTTACCCTATGATCGCCATCATACCGCCATGGCAAATTTCGCTATGTGCCCCGATTGCGCCAAGGCCTATCAAGATCCTTTAAATCGCAGGTACCACGCTCAGCCCGTCAGTTGCCCAAAATGTGGCCCACGCCTGAGTTTAAAAACACCTCAGGGTGAGCTAATCGCATTGACGCCCTTGCTCCACTCGCAAAACAACAGCATGGCGGTATTGGCCGCTGCGGCCAATAAGCTTGCACAAGGACACATCCTCGCCATTAAAGGGCTCGGCGGATTCCACTTGATGTGTGACGCGAGAAACAGCTTCGCAGTGAGTCAACTACGGCAGCGAAAACAGCGTAAGGCGAAGCCGCTGGCGGTAATGATGCCGAGTATTGAAATGGCAAAACAGTACGTTACGGGCACGGAGGCGGAGTGGCAAACCTTAAGCTCGCCGGAACGGCCCATCGTATTGATGCAAGCGTTGGATGAGCATGACCTTAGCCCCGAAATCGCACCCAATATCCCCAAGCTGGGTGTATTTTTACCTTATACGCCACTGCATCACTTACTGCTTAGCCAATTTAATGGCCCGCTAGTGGCCACCAGCGCCAATGTGTCGGGCGAGCCCATTATCACCGATTGCGATGCGCTTATCAGCCAACTTGGGCATGTGGTGGATGCCATCGTCGATCATAACCGACCAATACTCAACGGCTGTGATGACAGTGTTGTGCAACTTATTCAACAGCCAAATGGCAATACGCCGCAGGTGCAAGTGCTGCGTCTAGCGCGGGGTTATGCGCCATTAAGTTTTCCATTAACAGCGCCACTAACACGCTCAATCCTCGCCGTGGGAGCACAGCAAAAAAATGCTATCGCTTTCGGATTTGGTGCAAATGTGTTTTTAAGTCCGCATATTGGCGATCTTTTTAGTGTCAGTGCCGAGCAGTATTTCGAGCGCACCTTAGGCACCTTTGCGCGCCTGTATCATTTCAGTCCCGAGCTGATTGTCCATGATAAGCACCCAGACTACGCACCATCGCGCTGGGCAGAAGCGCAGCAACAGAAAAGCCTTGATACACAGAGTGGAGCCTCTGGTTCAATCCAAACCTTAAGCGTGCAACATCACCATGCCCACGTGCTTAGCGTCATGGCCATCAATCAATATCAAGATCCGGTATTAGGCTTTAGTTTTGACGGTACTGGTCTTGGCGATGATGGCAGTCTCTGGGGCGGTGAGGTGTTATTAACCAGGTTAGACAAAGCGCAACGCCTAGCCCATTTTGAAGCCATCTCCCTACTGGGCGGTGAGCAAGCAATAAAACAGCCTGTGCGATTATTACTGGCACTGCTGTTTGAACAAATGAGTTTAGCGGCGGTACAAACCTTAGAGTTACCGATCCTAAAAAGCCTGACCCCCTTAACGTTAAGCAATTTGCACCGGATCTGGCAAAGTGGCAATACGATTAAAAGCTCATCGGTTGGCCGATTATTTGATGCTCTCGCCTGCGCCTTAGGATTGATTGACACCACACAATTTGAAGGCCAAGCGGGCATGCTGATAGAAGCCGCAGCAAGACGCGCCGATAAACAACATCTACCGCCACTTATCCTCAATTTACCGCTGAGTTCATCAGAGGATGACCCTCAACAAATGCAAGTTTGGTGTAGTAGCCAACTGTTTAAACAGCTTATCGTGCAAATCACTGAGGCGCCACTTTCCTCCCACAGGCAAAGCATTATCGCCCGCGCGTTTTTGCATAGTCTTGGAGATGCTATTTGTAGTTATGCTGCGCGCTATCCATCACTGCCCATTGCGCTATGTGGCGGAGTATTTCAAAACCAATATCTGCTCGAATATTGCCTTAGTAAACTTCATCTCCAAGGCAATACCGTGCTCCCCAACAAACATATCCCCGTTAACGATGGCGGTATCGCCCTTGGCCAGCTTTGGTATGGAATTCATCAAGAGGCAATGGATAAAAACCACAAATAAACCGCTGCTATGACATATCTGCGTAGAGCTTGATATGCGCCGTGACCAAATGGCCAAAATCTGATTGATCAGGGTCAAAACGACCTAATAACCTGACGAACATCAAAGATTCCTTTAAGGATTTGTATCACACTTAACATTAGCGTAATCAAATTAACCCTATTCGATAGCATCACCATATTGTTCGGACAACAGCTCAAATCTGTGACGAGAACAAGGAGAATGACAAGATGTGTAAAGACTGCGGCTGCTCTCTACCCCGCCACTCTGCGATTCAACAAGGGCATGATCACCATACAGGTCATTCCCACGAACACAGCCATAAACATCAGGAATTGCATACAAATCCTCAGCTTAACGATAAAAAAACCTTGTCGGTGATCCATAAAATTCTCGATAAAAATGATGTAGAAGCTGCCCACAACCGTGCCCATTTCGAGGCTCACCATATTACCGCCTTCAATCTAATGAGTAGCCCAGGTAGCGGCAAAACGACCTTGCTTGAGCACTTAAAAGAGTACACAAAACTTAATTACGCCGTTATTGAAGGCGATTTAGAGACCTCCCGTGATGCTGACCGCCTAATCGCAAAGGGCATTACAGCACATCAAATTCAAACTGGCAGTGCATGCCACCTAGACGCCTTTATGGTGCATGGTGCTTTGCATCACTTGCCGCTGGAAGGGTTAGATATTTGCTTTGTGGAAAACGTGGGCAACCTCGTCTGCCCCGCCAGCTATGATGTGGGCACCCATAAAAATATCGTGCTGCTCTCCGTTCCCGAAGGCGATGATAAGATTGAAAAATATCCAGTAATGTTCCGCCGTGCTGACCTGGTTCTGATCACAAAATGCGACCTATTACCCTACTTCGATTTCAGTGTCGACGAGGCCAAAGCCCAGCTTAAAAAACTCAATCCCGACACTCAAATACTCGAAGTCTCCATTAAAGATGGCGATTCCATGCATGCCGTTGCCGCTTGGCTAAATGAAAATCTGCGCCGAAACACTGTGGGAGAGCCACAATAATGTGCTTATCAATCCCCTCACAAGTGGTAGCAGTTGATAACGAGCGCCAATCTGTAACCGTCGATACCTTAGGCGTAAAACGCGATGTCAGCAGCCATCTTATGACTGAACCCTTGGCTATTGGTGATTATGTGCTCATTCATATCGGTTTTGTGATGAATAAAATTGATCGCAATGATGCTCTGCAAAGCCTTGAATTATATCAAGAGATAGTCGCAAAACTTGAAAATGAAACCACGCATTAAGCAACAGCCGCAGTTATAAACGATCGCAAACTACAGACGATACACTGCGACAAGGATTGAACATGCTTGAATTAAAACAACTCTATCAAGGCTTTCGCGATCCCCAAACCATTGCCTCGCTTGCAAAGGATATTGCCCAGGTCGCTCACTCACTCGATCAACAAATCAACATTATGGAAGTGTGTGGCGGCCATACCCACACCATAATGAAATACGGCTTACTGGATTTGCTGCCGGATAACATTGAGTTTATCCACGGCCCCGGTTGCCCTGTATGCATTATGCCTAAAGAGCGGATCGATCAAGCCGCAGTGCTTGCCCAGCAGGAAGATGTGATATTAGTGACGCTAGGCGATATGATCCGCGTCCCCGGCTCCCAAGGTTCACTTGCCAGTTTCAGAGCCAAAGGCTGTGATATTCGGCCTATCTATGACCCTTTAGACACGCTCAAAATTGCCCGTGATAATCCAAATAAAACCGTGGTGTTTTTCGCCATTGGATTTGAAACTTCCACCCCAATGACGGCAATATTGTTGCAACTGGCAGAGCAGGAAAAGCTGGCGAATTTGTTTTTTCATATCAACCATGTATTAGTCCCACCCGCAATTGATGCCGTGATGCACGATCCTAATGCGAGGGTCAATGCCTTTATTGGCCCAGCACACGTCAGCGTGATCAGTGGCGCCAAAATCTATCGCCCGGCCGTAGAGCAATACGGCACACCGGTAGTGGTCTCAGGTTTTGAGCCCGTGGATGTCATGGAGTCTATCCTGCGCATCGTGCGTCAAAAGGCCGCAGGCAAGGCAGAACTCGATATCCAATACAGCCGCGCTGTATCTGAGCAAGGTAATCTTGCCGCACAGGCAAAAGTTGAACAGTTTTTCCAGATCAGACCGCAATTTCGTTGGCGCGGGCTTGGACCAATCCCCAACTCTGCGCTGCAATTAAGGGATGAATACGCACACAGGGACGCAGAGCTGCGCTTTAAAGACAGATTGCCCGTCAAAGAAATTGATGATCATAAGGCTTGCCAGTGCGGCGATATTCTACGTGGACTCGCCAAACCGAAGGACTGCAAAGTCTTTGGCCGCGGCTGCAATCCCGAAACCCCTCTCGGTAGCTGCATGGTCAGCTCCGAAGGCGCTTGTAATGCTTATTACCGCTATCAAGGCATCGATAGCAAGGAGCAACATCATGGCTGATGTATCAACCAAAGAGAAAGCGATTCAACTCAGCCACGGTGGTGGCGGTAAAGAGATGAATAAACTCATCCGCGATCTGTTTTTTGCCGAATTCGATAACCCGATTTTGCGTAGCGAAGAAGACGCCGCAAAACTTGAATTACAGGGTGCGACAGCCTTTACGACGGACTCTTTCACTGTATCTCCGTTGTTTTTTGCCGGTGGTGATATCGGTAAGCTGGCGATTGCTGGGACTGTTAACGATCTCGCAATGATGGGCGCTGAGCCTCAATATTTAAGCTGTAGCGTGATCATCGAAGAAGGTTTTTCGCTCAAAGACTTAACCACAATTGTACGCAGTATGGCCAAAGAGCTGAAACAAAGTGGGGCTAGAATTGTTTGTGGCGATACCAAAGTAGTACCTAAGGGCTGCGCCGATGGCTTGTTTATCAATACTTCAGGCGTTGGGCGTATTTTACGTCCGAATATCTCGGCTGCCAATGTCGCGCCCGGCGATGCGATTATTGTCTCCCGTGATGTGGGCTGCCATGGCGCGGCTATTTTGATGGCGCGTGAGGGTCTTACCCTCGAGTCCACGCTACAAAGCGATTGTGCCACGCTCTGGCCAGTCGTAGAGCAATTGATCGCAGCTAATATTCCACTCCATGCTATGCGCGATGCTACCCGCGGCGGGCTCTCTGCCGTATTAAATGAATGGGCCGTTGCCGCCAATGTCGGCATCACAGTCAATGAGGCGAGCATCCCGGTTTGTGATGAGGTCAAAGGCTTGTGTGAACTCTATGGCTTTGAGCCAATGGATTTAGCCAATGAAGGCACCTTTATCTTGGCTGTTCCCAACGATATCGCCCTTGGTGCGTTGGAAATTATGCAACGATTTGGTCACTGCGAAAGCGCGGCCATCATCGGTACCGTCAGCGACGAACTACCCGGAAAAGTGATCTTAAGAACGCCATGGAATACCAAACGTTACTTAGACTTGCCTCAAGGTGAACTGCTACCAAGGATTTGTTAATGCACGAGTATTCTATAGTAAGCGCCTTAATTGAACAGTGCGAACAACATGCACGGGCAAATCAAGCAACTAAAATTACTCGGGTAGCAATCAAACTCGGCGTAATGAGCGGTGTCGAACCCACCCTACTTCAAACGGCGTTTGAGACCTTTAAACTCGATGGGATCTGCCGCGAAGCCGAGCTTTGCATGACACTACAGCCACTAGTGATCAAATGTGCAGATTGCCAACAAGAGTCGGTGCTCGATGAACGTTCAATCGTGTGCCCCGCCTGTAACAGTTATCATACGCGGGTATTAGAGGGTGAAGATATGCTGCTGATGCAGCTAGAAATGGAGCAAGCAGAGGATATTTAATCGATTATAAGCACGGCTTCAGTGATAAAAATGGCTTTAAGTCTACACACTAAAAGCCATTTTTATTCGGGTTTACCATAAGCGATAAACGCTTACTGATAAATTGAGGCTTGCCCTTCAGGGCGAGTCTTTAGCAATCTTAGGAACCACATATACTGCTCTGGATAAGCGAGTATCACTTTCTCAACCGCTTTATTCAGTGCTAACGCCTCGTTTTCCTTACCGACCATGTCTTCGGCGGCAATGGCGGGCATCACAGTTAAATCAAACTGGCGTGAAGCTTGGTTATAACCAATTTTCACCGGCAGCACTTGGGCATTTCCCGCCTGAGCTAATCGGCCAACCACGGGTAATGTCGCTTTGACTGTGCCTAAAAACGGGGTAAACACACTCTGATCTGGGCCTAAATCCTCATCGGGCAGGTAGAAAAAGCTATTGTTCTGCTTAAGCTCTGCTAATAAGGCGCGAATTCCGGCCTCTCGCATATAAACGTGGCCACCACAACTGCTACGTACTCGATTATTAAACCAGTTAAATAACGCGTTTTTATGGGCCTTTGCCATAGTGACCATAGGCAAGTCGAGGTTTAACCTCAGCCCAGCATAATCAATAGGCCACACATGGGGCATGATAAATATCACCGGCTGCCCTACTGCTTGCGCCGCTTGTACATGCTCAAAGCCCATCAAATTCACACGGCGGCGTAAATGCGCCTTAGATCGTACCAACAGCTCACCTTGCGATAACAGCACTAATACGAAGTTCTGCACGTTGTCATCAATTAAGGATTCTATTTCTGCGGCGGATTTTTCAGGGAAACACGCCTTTAAGTTCGCCCTGGCAATACTTATCGGCTTTTTCGCAATAGGCGCCACCAGTTTGGCCAAGGTTCTAGCAATAGGATCACGCAGCCACGCGGGCATGATCCCAAAAATCACTAATAGACCGATCGCCAACCAAGTAACCCAATATTTAGGGTGCAATAACGCCAGTTGAAAACGTCGGTCAAAATGTTTGGGCTGTCTTGACAAAGAAATCACCTCAGACAGTGGAAAAGTCATTCACCATAAAAAGAAAATAGTAAAGCCACTCACGAAGGAGTGGCTTTACTGTCGAACATCTAAAATTACTTGCCCGCGTTAGAAGCTTCTACGCGAGTTTTCAGTTTCTGGCCGGGACGGAAGGTCACGACACGGCGAGCGGAAATCGGGATATCCTCGCCTGTTTTTGGGTTCCTTCCCGGTCTTTGATTCTTATCCCTAAGGTCAAAGTTGCCAAAGCCAGATAACTTGACCTGCTCACCACTTTCAAGTGCGCCTCGAATTTCTTCAAAGAACGACTCAACCATCTCTTTGGCTACACGCTTGTTTATACCGAGTGTTTCAAAAAGATGTTCTGCCATTTCGGCTTTGGTAAGTGCCATACTTTAATCCCTCAACGATGCGTTGAACTCGGTCTTCAGGGCAGAAACAACTGAATCTACAGTTTCAGCGATCTCTTTTTCCTCAAGTGTACGAGTAGTGTCTTGTAATGTAAGTGCTATCGCCAAGCTCTTCTTGCCGGGCTCAACACCTTTACCTAAGTATACATCGAACAAGTTTATGCCAACCAACTGATTTTCGCCAACTTTTCTTATCAATTTCATTACATCGCCTGCAGATACACTTTCATCTACGACTACTGCGATGTCACGACGATTAGCCGGGAACTTAGATACAGCTTGGGCTAGCGGTAAACTGGTATGCAATAAAGCATCCAATTCCAACTCAAAAACGATGGTTTTACCATTGAGTCCAAAAGGCTTCTCCAAACTAGGATGGATAGCACCTATATGACCGATCACTCGATCATTTCTCAATATTTCAGCACATTGCCCTGGATGAAGAGCAGAATGCGTCGCTACTCTAAAGCTAAATTCTGATGCGGAAACTGTCAAGCCGATAATTGCTTCTAAATCACCTTTAAGGTCGAAAAAATCAACGGTTTTCGATTCCATTGACCAATGTTCGTCATTTTGAAGCCCTGTAATGACGCAACCGAGCATTGCTTGCTGTCTTACACCGGATTCTGCATGAATATCAGGAACAAAGCGCAGGCCAGTTTCAAAAAGTCTCACGCGACCCTGTTGACGACTTTGGTTGTAGCCAACCGCAGTCAATAATCCAGTGAACATCGACAACCGCATGGCCGACATTTCGCTAGAAATCGGGTTCGGTAACACCATGGCTTGCTCACCTGGGTGAACCAGATTTTGCAGCTTAGGATCAACGAAACTGTAAGTCACAGCTTCTTGGAAACCACGGGCCACTAACAGCGAACGAACGCGCTTGAGGCTTAAGTCGGTTTCTTTATGATCAGACATCCGCAGTGACGCCACGGGCGCAACGTTTGGAATGTTGTTGTAACCGTAGATACGGGCCACTTCTTCGATTAAGTCTTCTTCAATCGCCATATCGAAGCGGTAAGTGGCGGTGGTGACCTGCCAGCTCCCCTCACCTGCAACGACGCCGAAACCTAAACGTTCGAGGATTTCAACCACGTCGCTATCGGGAACATGGTGACCCAGAATTTTATCTAACTTGCTGCGACGCAATAGAATTTGCGCAGGCTTTGGTAAGTCAGCGTCAGATTTGGCTTCAACCACAGGACCCGCTTCACCGCCGCAAATATCCAGCACTAAGCGAGTCGCACGGTCCATAACTTTGTGCTGCATCTCAGGGTCAACACCACGTTCGAAACGGTGTGATGAATCGGTATGCAGACCTAAACGGCGTGACTTACCCATAATCGCTAACGGCGCGAAGAACGCACATTCAAGCAGTATGTCTTGCGTGGTGTCGCTCACACCCGAATATTCACCGCCAAACACACCAGCAAGGGCTAATGGACGCGCATCGTCGGCAATCACTAGAGTGTCGTTTGGAATAGTCACTTCGCTGCCATCGAGCAGGGTGATTTTCTCTTCACCATTACCTAAACGCACTTGGATATCGCCAGTCAGTTTGGCAAGGTCGAAGGCGTGCATCGGTTGACCGAATTCAACCAACACAAAGTTAGTGATATCCACGATAGGATCGATTGAGCGGATACCACTGCGACGCAGTTTTTCCTGCATCCATAATGGCGTAGCCGCTTTCACGTTCACATTCTTCACCACACGACCTAAGTAGCGTGGGCAAGCTGCGGTTTCTTTGACATTAATAGCCACTTTGGTATCAGTGCTTGGCGTCACGGCTTGCCATTGTGGCTCAGTTACCGCTTGACGGTTTAACACGCCGACTTCACGGGCCAAACCTACCATACCTAAACAATCGGCACGGTTAGCGGTTAAATCCACTTCAATCACAGCATCATCAAGCTGGAGATACTCACGTAAATCCGTGCCTAATGGCGCATCTAATGGCAGTTCGATAATGCCATCGCTGTCGATGTCGATGCCCAGCTCGCTGTATGAACACAGCATGCCTTCTGAAGGCATACCACGCAGCTTAGCCTTCTTAATTTTAAAATCGCCTGGCAGTACGGCACCGACCATTGCTACGGCCACTTTTAAGCCTTGACGGCAGTTAGGTGCGCCGCAGACGATATCGATAAGCTCGCCACTGCCGACACTGACTTTAGTCACGCGCAGTTTGTCTGCATCTGGGTGCTGGCCACATTCGACCACTTCACCAACCACAACGCCGTTGAACTCGGCAGCCACGGCATCAACGCCATCGACTTCGAGGCCAGCCATAGTGATCTGGTGGGATAATGCTTCACGGCTAACGGCAGGATTGACCCACTCACGAAGCCAAGATTCGCTAAATTTCATGCTATACAGCTCCGTTATTTAAATTGCTTCAGGAAACGCAGGTCGTTTTCGAAAAACGCTCGTAGATCGTTTACGCCGTAACGCAGCATAGTTAAACGCTCAACGCCCATACCAAAAGCAAAACCAGAGTATTTTTCTGGATCGATGCCAACGCTACGCAGCACATTTGGGTGCACCATACCGCAGCCTAACACTTCTAACCATTTGCCGTTTTTACCCATTACGTCCACTTCGGCTGAAGGCTCAGTGAATGGGAAGTAAGAAGGACGGAAACGCACCTGCAAATCTTCCTCAAAGAAGTTACGCAGGAAATCATGCAACACGCCTTTTAATTCGGCGAAGTTAACGTTTTCATCTACCAGCAAACCTTCCACTTGGTGGAACATTGGTGTGTGAGTTTGGTCGTAATCGTTACGATACACACGACCCGGTGAAATAATCCGCAGTGGCGGCTTTTCCGTTTCCATAGTACGAATTTGCACGCCCGAGGTTTGGGTACGCAACATCAGCTTAGGATTAAAATAAAACGTATCGTGGTCGGCACGCGCTGGGTGGTGCTCAGAGATATTCAAGGCGTCGAAGTTATGGAAATCATCTTCGATTTCAGGGCCTTGTTTTACCGAAAACCCTAATTCCCCAAAAAAGGTTTCGATACGTTCAATGGTGCGCGTCACTGGGTGTAAACCACCGATTTCGATAGTGCGACCAGGTAGCGTCACATCAATCTTTTCGGCAATTAATTTGGCTTCTAGCTCTGCACTTCTCAGGACGTCGATGCGCTCAGTTAATTTCTGTTGAATGGCCTGTTTCGCATCATTGACCGCCTGACCAAAAGCGGGTTTTTCTTCAGGACTTAAGCTGCCCATCATTTTCATCATGTCGGTGATCTTACCTTTCTTACCTAGGTAATCGACACGGATATCATCCAGTGCTTTTAGATCACTGGCCTGGTCAATAATGACTAAGGCTTGTTCTACGATCTCAGTTAACTGCTGCATTTTCTCTTCCACTGCATAGTCGCGCTTGATAAACAAGTGCTATGGGCGCCAAACTTTCAGGCTATTTCGGTGCTCAGGTTATCGGGCGTTAATGCCAGACGCTTTGCTAGCTATAACGAAATAAAAGGAGAGAAATTTTACGCGAGCGAGCGGCATATTACTAGGGCTTATTCGGGGTTTTTATCATGCAAATTCATGTGTTATCCCAACAAACCTTCCAAGTTGATCGCCTTGGAAAGACATTTGTCGATTTTTACAGCAGTCACGTGATCACGCACTAACCACTGGCGACACATGTAACTAAACTGTAAACTTATGTTTGTACCTTGCCAAAATTGCTGCAAAACAAACAAAAATGCCGCAATTGGACAACAATAATACAAGCAACAGCTTACTAAGCAGAAAAACATAAAGTCTATGGCAAATCGACCGATATCCATTTGGTCACAGCCCAATTTATCGAGGCGCTAATGAAAGAAGTTAAATTTCGCTGGATAGATCAATACCTTATCCACATGACCTTAAAAACCAAATTTGCAATTCTCGCCCTAGTTCCGATGTTTATGATTGTGGGATTAGCGGTATTTTTAAATACTCAGTTTAGGGATACCCTGCTTGAAAGCCATTTGCATGGGCTCCAAGACACTTCCCAGAAAATCAATCAACTCGCCGCGCAGATTTCTAGCAAGCTACCCGAGCAAGAACGCCAAAATTTACCTAATCAGCTGAGCCAAGGCTTACAGAATGTTCAGATTGTTACAGTTTCTGAGGCTGATAGCCGCGCACAAACCCTTGCGCGCAGCGGTGGTGGTATTGATACCAGCAGTTCACCTAATCGGGCTGTTAGCTCGGTTAATGATCAAAATATGCTGACCATCATTCCCGTCGACGATCGTCAACTGAACGCCCTTTTAGCCGATGACAATATCTTAGTCTACAGCCTAATGGCGGTGCTGTTATTCGTGCTCTTCCTGTTTAGCTACTACATCTCCACCTTTGTGGGCGGTGCGCTCTACACCACAGTGATGGCACTTAAACGCGCAGCCTCGGGGGATCTGACTGGGCGATTGAACTTCTTCGAAGTGAAAGATGAGTTCAGCATCTTAGCGATTAGTATCGACACCTTGGTCGAGCGTCAACATACCCTAGTGAAGCAAATTGCTGAATCCACTAGCAAAATCCGCGAAGTGGTTTCATCATTTAGAAGCACGGCGCAGCAAGGACAAGCCCTTGCTGTCAATCAACGTCAGCACCTCGATTCCTTAGCCACGGCGATGGAAGAAATGACCGCTGCGGTTAAAGAAGTGGCGCGCAACGCCGAGCAATCCTCCGCCGAAACCCAAGAGGCGAATCAACAGGTTAATGCGGGTTCTAAGGATATTGAAACCACAGTAAGCGCAATTGATGTGCTGTCGGATGAAATTTCTGCTGCATCGAATGCCGTCAATACCCTCAACGACAACGCCAGTAAGATTGATGAGGTGGTTTCGACCATTAATGCTATCTCGCAACAAACTAACCTACTCGCGTTAAACGCCGCGATTGAAGCGGCGCGTGCCGGCGAACAGGGTCGCGGTTTTGCGGTAGTGGCCGATGAGGTACGAACCCTTGCTGGCCGCACGCAAGCTGCAACGGTAGAAATTAAATCCATGATTGAGTCGCTGCAACAAGGCACACGTAACCTCACCCAAGTGATGTCTCGCACCGTGAGTCAAGCAAGTGAAGGCAAACAGCATGTACTGCAAACGGGTAAAGATCTCGAGTCGATTGCCCACCATAGCAGCCACGTGTTCGAAATGAGTGTGTTGATTGCCACGTCTGCGGAAGAACAATCAGCCGTAGCTAACGAAATCGCGACCAATCTGATGGAAATTCGCAATCAATCCCACGATGTCGAGCAATCGGCGAACCAATCGGTATCGGGTTGTGATGAGTTGCAAGCCACCGCGGGACAATTGGACCAGCTGATGGTGGGTTTAAAAATCTAATCGTTGAAGAGCTAAGCAACAAGGGAGCCAAGCACCCTTGTTGCTTAAATAACGAATCGTCATCTGGTTAATCCCTAATTAATTCATTTCTATAATTTAGAATTCCTAAATAAATTAAAATAAAATCTAAATTTTAAAATTTAGATTTGGATTATCGAATTTATCGCCCCCACAATAAAATCTTGATCATACTTTTAAACTAAAAAAGTATTCATCCATTCACCTTTGATAACGATCAACGTTTTGTCACCTTAAAAATCTATTATACATTCAAGAAGCCAAGTTAAATCTCAAAAAACTATTAACTTAAGCTTAATAAACTCTGTTAAACCCTAATGTATTTCAGTACACATTAATAATAAAACAGCGGTATAAGTTTCAAGAGAAATACTAATTAGACATTTAAAAAAGCAATGTTTGCACATTGCTTATATTGCGCCACTAGCTCTTTATGATCGAATAAGAGCTTATTTGCTGGCTTGAGAATGATAATTTAACCCACAATAAAAGAAGGAAAATAACATGCTTAAAAAGATGATGCTCATGTGTGCACTGTGTTTCTCTACTAGTTTAATGGCGGCATCACTTGCCGACAGCCATTCAGAAAGATCAGACTGTGAATCATGCCATAAGGATAAAACACCTTCTGCGGATTATGTTTTTGAAAATGAGCAATGTGTATCATGCCATGGCGAAATGAAAACACTCGCAGGTGAAGCTCATACTAAGCATGATGGTGTTTTAACATGCACTAATTGCCATATCGCTCATGAAGAAAAAGCACCTGCTGATGCCTGCAAAGCATGCCATTAACTCACTAAAAATCTAAAGCCAAAAGCCGAAGAATAACTTGTTTTGAATGGAACCATTTGGCAGGATGCCACTTGACCCACTTCCAAGGGTGTTTGCCATCTATTGCTCACAGGTGGCATTTTTTATCCCCGTTTGTATCGCCTTAATGTATATCTAACAACTGAATACTTCGCTCATATTCCATAAAAATAAGAAAAATTTAAGCATCCCAAGTAAACCATAAGACGAGTGTCAAGGTATTGTTCTCAAGAACGCCAAGGCTTTATCTAAATCACGGGTGCGCGCCATCAGCGGCAGGGAGTTTAAAAATGCCTGTCCGTAGGCGCGATTCACAATCCGATTATCACACAGGATTAATACGCCGCAGTCCTTTTCGTCACGGATCAAACGTCCAACCCCTTGTTTGAGCGCAATAATCGCTTGAGGTAATGACACTTGAGTAAAAGGATCGCCGCCCTGACGGCTAATATTGTCGGCGCGGGCACGGTAAAGCGGCTCATCGGGCGAGACAAACGGCAATTTATCAATAATCACGCAGCTTAATAACTTGCCACGCACATCTACCCCCTCCCAAAAACTGCTGGTGCCAAGTAATACCGCATTGCCCAGTTGGCGAAACTTTGTGAGCAAACTCTGTTTACCCGCTTGGCCCTGCACCAGCAACGGATATTGAGTCCGAGTTCGCAATGCCAACGCCGTTTGCTCAAGCATTTTATGGCTGGTAAACAAAATAAAGGTTCGCCCCTGCGCTGCCTCAATCGCTTTGACACATACATCGACTAACTGTTTGACTGCTTGCTGCTGATTCGCCACATTGCCCAATTGCCTCGGCACACAAAATAACGCCTGACGCGGATAATCAAAGGGACTATCCAAAATATGCGCCTTGGCCTCACTGATCCCTAACTCCTTGGCAAAATGCGCTAAGCTGCGGTTCACTTGTAAGGTTGCCGAGGTAAAAATCCAACTGGTATTGGCCACAAATAACTGCTGACATTCGCGGGCAATATTAATCGGTGAAATCCGTAGCATCACAAAACGGCTAACAAATTCAACACTATAGGCAGCCTGTGGATTGTCACATTGGAAAAACTGATTGAGCTTATGGTTAAGGCCAGCCAGTTTAACGGCAATATCATCTAATAACTCACTGCGCCCCACATGGGCGAGCAAGAGTTTTTGCAGCGCGGTTAACTCTGCGAGTAAATCCCATGATGCTAGCGCAATTGACTTATTGCCAAGCAGCATACGCCAATCCGACTCGGCAATAGAAAACAATCCATTATGCCAGTCACTCAATTTGGCTAAACAACGCTGACAAAATTGGGCAATCTGCCCCGTATCGCTGAGCTCAGTTTGATAAATCTGCAATAACTTTTGCAGGTAGTCATCAATAGTGCGACTCGAGGATTGCTGGCCAAAATAACTGACGCAGATATCCGGCAGCAAATGCGCTTCATCGAAGATCACCACATCGGGATCGGGTAATAATTCAGCAAAGCCTGTGTCCTTTAACACACTGTCTGCAAAGAATAAGTGATGATTCACGACAATGATTTTCGCATCCATCGCGCGGCTGCGAGCCTTACGGGTAAAACAGGCATCATAAAATTCGCAGCGCTGGCCAAGACAGGTCTCTTTGGTACTGACGACTAAGGGAAGCGCGGGAGAATGTTCAGGCACTGAAGTTAAGCCACCAATATCGCCGTCTTTACTCATGCCCGCCCATTGATTGATTTTGAGTAAATCATCCAACAATCGCGCCTCAATATGGCTGGCCTCCTGCATCTGCCTATCGAGTCGATATTGGCATAAATAGTTATTGCGGCCTTTTAATAGCGCAAGCTTGGGCGCAATTCCAAGCATAGATGTCAATGCGGGTAAATCCTTTAGAAACAATTGCTCCTGCAGGTTTTTACTGCCAGTACTGACAATCACTTGCTTGCCACTTAACATAGCGGGAATTAAATAGGCGAAGGTTTTACCGACCCCTGTACCCGCTTCGATCAGTGCATTGCCCTTACTCGCAATCGCTTCACTGATGATTTGCGCCATCTCAACCTGACTCTGACGCGCACTGAACCCCTGAATATGCGTAGCGAGCACGCCATCGCTGGCAAAAGCTCGCAGCACTTCACTCGCCAATCGACTCATCGGACGTTGAGCTTCAAGCGAATGGTGATTTGATTGCTGATGTTTAGCTTGCCGCGGAGCTGAGTGTCGAGAGTGAGTCAATGGCGAGCGAGTTCCTATAAAAACGATTCAAAAAAGCGGGTTGTGGGTTAAGGCGTTAGCCTACCCTAAGGAACCTAACGCTGTTGCCGCAGTGTAATTAAGCCCGCCTGATAATACCAATAGTTTTAATCTAGCGCCGAGCTTCTTGAGCTAAAACATGGAGTAGCGTAGTTTAAATGATCTAACAACCAAAGGCTTAACTCAACTTTTCACCGATTGCTTGCTAAGAGGTAAGCTGCTAAGTTGCGTTAATGATTGTGCTAATAACTTAATTTTGCACGAAGCTTCAATTATGGATATATAACTCAATTAAGGTTTACGTTTATAAACGTTGAGATGATTAAGGATATAAAATGAAAAAGTTCCAATTATTACCGTTAATGTTATTTATTTTATCTACTCCCGTAGTAGCGCAAGAAGCACCAATAGATGAAATGTTTAGAGTGATGTCAATCGATAAACAAATGGCTGGTGGATTTGAAGCTATGTTACCAATAGTAGACCAAATAGCCACCAACTATAAATTAGATAATAAGGCTAAAGAAGAACTTAAGGGTATTTATAGAGCATGGTTTAATGAAGATGTTGATCGTCCCAGAGTGATAAACGAATTAAAAAAACAGTACTCTGAAGCTTTCACAAATGAAGAAATCATTAAAATAACCCAATTTTATCAAACTTCTACAGGTAAAAAACTCTTAGAAAAAACGCCACAATTGATGCAAACTGGAGCACAAATCGCCATGCAAGAAGCACAAACAAAACAATCTAAATTAATTGAGCGTATTAGACCTTTTCTCGCAAAGCATGGAATTAAAGAATAAAGCTATAACAATTATCTGAACATGAGGTCTGACATTACGAGACGTGTACCAAGCTACGCACTCAGTGGTAAGCATTAGGCGGAGATTAACTATGCCAACGACCTTATCCTTGTCACAATATGTGAAAAAGCGAAATGGTGTTCCACTGGGTGCCAGTCACTCGATGAGGAATATGCTATCACGCGCCCTGGGTGCTAAGTCATTCCCCATTTTTTGGCATTATTGGAATCCGATTTGGGGTTATTATTTATCACGTAATGTCATGCGTCCTAGCAGTCAGTTTCTGCCGATGTGGCTCGCCGTACTTGTCACCTTTTTGGTCAGCGGTGCGCTACACGATCTCGCCGTTGCTCTGGTTAAATGGCAAACCATATTCTTTTTTACACCTTGGTTTGGCATCATGGGAGTTATAGTGATTGCCTCAAATAAATATCGCCTTTCCTACGGTACATTACCTTGGATTATGCGGGCTTTGATTAATTTACTGTTTATTTTCTCATCATTTGCGTTAACCGAATTAATGCAGGGTCTGTGGAGGCCTTGAGCCTGATTCTGTCGGTTTAATTAACTCGTCCAAATGATGTAAATGATGCTCGCTCAAAAGGATATTTCATGCGATTAACATTAACCTTGGAAACCCTATTATCCCAACTTGGTTCTTTTTCGTGGCACTTGGATGTGTACAAAGCCCTAGAACAACCATTAAGTCCCACAATGTCGGTGTTAATCATTGACGATGAGCTTGAAGAAGAACGCGACCAACAGGATGAGCCTCTCTACCCGCAAACTCAAGGTTATCAATACTTTTTAAGCATTGCGGATTTGCAAAGCATCAAGGCTAATTTAGTGCAACAGCTGCCACATGCTACCTTGCATGACATAATTCATGCTGTCAGTTATTACTATCAAAACGATGCTTATATAAATGTAGAGAGCTAACCGCTTTAATTGCGCTTTTATAAGATAAATTAAAACAATTGTTAAAGGATAAAATAGAATCAGCTATGGATAAAAAAGCAAAAAGGATTTTATTCTCCACCTATTGGAAGAATGGTTGGATTGACGTAAAAAACAGAAGTATCTCCGATCCCGACTTTATCTATGCCAAATCGAAAGGATTAATGTTTGATCCTTTAACTATCTCCCATGATGAATGTATCCTTGCCACCACAACGCTAGTAAAAGGCATTTCGCAAGCACAAGTAACAAAAGGATTTTTAAGCAGTCTAACCTCTCGGCGATTGGATTGGCGCTCATCCCTTGCATCCTATGCGATCGCCCAAAAAATCCCATCTCATCAATACACACCTGTCATTTCAGGCTCTTCTTATATGGATGGCAAACCAACTGCACATTCCTATACCTGCGGCATTTGCCGAGACAGTCAATATGGCATCCGAGGAAGCGAATCCTATATCGAGGTGGATATTAACGTATTCAATTTCGAGCGTATAAAATGGGGCGGCATGCGCCATGGGGATATTTTGTATACCTATTTTGATTTAAGCCAATTTATTAATGCCGATATTCCAGAGCCGACGTCAGAAGATATGGCCTGTTTTAGGGAGATCTTAACGATTATCGAAACGTCAGACCCGAGCGATTATCCGTCATTCCGCACCTAATTTTCGATTTAAAAAACTTGACGGCGATCGGTCATTCTGATCTATTACTCTCTTTTGCAGGTAATTCATCATGGCCGCTCCCGCTATCTCTATCCGTAACCTCGA
>NZ_LGYY01000213.1:0-51866 GCF_001308045.1 Shewanella sp. Sh95 | reverse complement strand
CGCTTTATCACGGATAAATTATCGACCGAAAAAGTGTTTAGATTTCAAGCAACCAGCGATTGTCTTTAAAGAAATGGTATTGGCTGCTTGATATTGGCGAGTGTCGCACTTCGCAGTTGAATTCGGGAGAAAACAACTTAAATTTATAGATGAAATAATTTCAAATAGCTAAAAATTACATATGATAAACGCAATAAATAATCGCATTATGCCATCAACGTTACCGAATACCCCTACACCAAACAAGATGAATGATATTAAGCTCGAGATAGGAAATAAAAAATAATCGAGATTTACAAAACAAAAAGCCCTTACGAAAAGGGCTTTTTGAAATAACGCATGCTTTACTGATTAATCATCACCGCCTTCATCAATACTTCAGTGGTGTATTTACCATTATTAATCACGGGGAAACGATCATAGGTCTGGAAAATCACCTTGTCCTGGTACTTGATCATAGCCACTACGCCATAATTAATACGTTTATCGATTGATTGCGCGGGTAATAAGAACTTAAATGGCACAGGCGCTCGGGCGATATTAAAGCTTTTTTGAGCAATAATGGCCCCTGGAGTATTCAAATCGATAATGGCAATAGTAATTTCACTGCCTTGTGGCAAGATAATTTTCTCTAAATAACCCGCCGCACCATTGATGATAATGGGTGGTTCAGGTTGTACCGTTACGCAACCAGCCATCGTCAATGAGCTTAAACAGAATAGAATAAATATTTTTAATTTCAGTAACATATTAGCTTCCTTTTACCATACGGATCAGCCCCTCTTGGGTCGTCGATGCGACAAGCTCGCCCTGCTGATTAAAAAATTGTCCTCGGACATACCCACGCCCCCCACTGGCATTTGGGCTATCGATACTATAGAGCAACCATTCTCCCATATTAATGGGTCGGTGGAACCACATCGCATGATCTATGGTTGCCATGCGGATGCCCGGGGTTAAAAACGACACGCCATGGGGCTGAGCCGCCGTGACTAAAAAATTAAAGTCGGAGGCATAGGCTAGTAAATATTCATGGATATGACTATCTGTTGGCATTGCACCATTCGCCCTTAACCACACATAGCGATATGGCTCGGTTTCTTTAGGTGCGAAGGGATGCAGAGGGTTGACTAAGCGCATCTCAATTGGCGCGTCTTCCATAAACTTTTCAAGGATCCTTGCTGGGACTTTGTCCCTTAAGGTCATAGCCAACTCATTTTGATTTAATAAACCTTCAGGGCCAGGCACCTGCGGCATCTGTGCTTGATGTTCAAAACCCACCTCGGGTTCTTGGAAGGAACAGGTCATATGAAAAATCGGCCGTCCCTTTTGTATTGCACTCACCCGCCTAGCACTAAAGCTGCCCCCATCGCGCATATTTTCAACTTCATACACTATGGGTAACTTCTCATCTCCTGCGCGTAAAAAATAAGAGTGAAGCGAATGCACTTGGCGCTCAGCTGGTACGGTTTGCTTAGCCGCGCTCAAGGCCTGTCCCATGACTTGCCCACCAAACACATGCCCAAATCCTAGGTCTTGACTTTGACCGCGAAACAGCCCGATTTCGATTTGCTCAAGGGATAATAATGATAAGAGATCGTCTAATACCTGACTCATGGGATCCTACGGAAAATTAGCAATGAATACACAAGGGTAACTCAGTTCGACTAGGGCTGACCAGTAGGGAGTCACTTGGCATGGTGTTTGTTAACAATTTAACAAAACGCACGCCGAACTACTCAATTTTTATATGATGCTCAAGAGCGCTCTGTTTTGACCAAGCCAACACTTTATCCTCACCACAGGAATGTAAATTAACCGGAAAGGCATTATGAAGTTCTGACCAATATTTCACGAGTTTATCGGGCGTACATTGTCCCTCACTAAAGTAGATAGACTGGAACTCAGCGAATCTGCCGTGGCTGACACTGCCAGCGCCCGCCAATAAATGCTGACCATTAGGGGCCTTTGGACTCACTAAAAACGCCACGGTCGCAGTCAGCGTATCAAAGCAAAATAGCTGTTGAATCGCAGGAGCTAAATGCTTTCGAGTCATAGCCGTTAATGCCTGAGGGCATAAGCTATTGATATAAATGTTATATTGCTCGCCCTCTATCGATAGGCTGTTTACCATTCCCACTAAAGCCATCTTGGCGGCACTGAATGCGACTTGGTGTAAATCACCAAAGAGTGCCGAAACCCCCGTTGTCATCAAAATGCGGCCATAACCCTGTGCTTTCATCGCTGGCCATATTGCTTGAGTCAGATAAAAACTGCCATTAACATCAACGTCAAACTGCCGCTGCCACTCAGCTTGTTGAATATGCTCAAAAGGACGAGCACCATAAACACCGGCATTATTGATTAATATATCCACGCCCTGCCAACATTGAAGCAAGCTATTCACCATAGTCTGAACATCCATCTGTTGACTGACATCCACCTCAAAGCAAAGGCACTCGGCCCCGAGTTTTAAAATCGTCTCATGGGTTTGGCGCAATTCATCATTGCTATAGTCAGCATCAGGGTGTTTTTGGCGTTTAGAGGACACCTTAGGTTGGTCGATAAGCACCACTTTGGCGCCCCGCTCTGCCAACATAATGGCATAGGCTCTCCCAAGCCCTGCGCCAGCTCCGGTGATCAACGCCACTTGGTTATCGAAACGCATCCTATCGAATCCTTATCATTGACATAAAGGTGACGTGCTCATTCTCCGGCAGCTAAGCCCGATGACTTGCCTTACACTCAAGGCTCTATCAGCGTTAAGTTACTGGCTTTACCAATGACATACGGGTAAACGGCATAAACTATAAAAGCACAGACAATGTGGATTTTCTTTGACATTGGCGGCAAATCTTTTCCCTAACCGCGAAACATCTGTGCGCCAATTCAAACTCTATTACATGCGTGTATTAGATAGTACTCACTTTAGGGTAATTTCTTGTTATGCTATGGCGCTGTTCACTACTCATTCCTTTTTAGATAACGACTAGACATCATGAATCCTTGGATTTTAGCCATCAGACCTCGCACCTTACCCGCGGCAATCGGTCCCCTGTTAATTGGTAATATTCTGGCGCTGCACCTTGAGCGTTTCAGTTGGTTAATTGCCGTGACATCGATGTTGTGCGCGATTTTATTGCAGATCGCTGTCAACCTCGCCAATGACTATTTTGATTTTAAAAATGGTATCGATACTGCCGAACGTATTGGCCCAGTTCGCGTGACGCAAAGCGGGATGATCCCAGCCTATAAAGTACGTAATGCGATGATCTTCTGCTTATTACTCGCGTTAACAGTAGGTTCCTATTTGATTTGGCACGGTGGTTGGCCAATAGCGATTTTAGCGGCGGCGGCGATTATAGGCGCCCTCGGCTACAGCGGCGGTCCTTATCCTTTAGCCTCACACGGGCTAGGCGAAGTTGCCGCCTTTGTGTTTTTTGGCTTAGTGGCTGTGGTCGGCAGTTATTATTTGCAGGCAGGTGATACTAATTTGAATGCGTGGCTACTTGGCTGTGCGATTGGCTTATTTAACGCCGCCATTATGTTAGTTAACAACACCCGCGATATTCGCACCGACACCCAAGCGGGCAAACATACCCTAGCCGTGAGGATTGGCGAGGCACAGGCCAAAGTCTTGTATCAAGCCTTAATTTACTTACCCTTTGGTTTAGTGATCGCGGGATTCTTACTGGGCATTCTGCCTGGATTACCGGTATTGTTGGCGGGTTTATCTCTGCTTATCGCCCGTAAACTCAGTAGCGATTTCTATGCTGTATCGGGTGAGGCGCTTAATCCACTATTGGGACGCACAGCAAAACTTACTATGATTTTCAGTACCCTATTCAGTGTGGGACTGGTGTTTACCGCTTAAGCTGGAATACCAACATCTCAGAGTTGTCCCCATTACTGAGTAAGAGCCAGCCACCAATTAGCTAGGTTAAAATACAAAAAGGTTCGTCATGATGCGCCAAACGCACAACATGATGAACCTTTTGCTGTTAGGGACAAATTAAGACCAAAGATAAGCCGAGATTGCCGTGTTAAATAACACGCCACTAAATTGATGCGTGGCTTTTGGCGTCTGTAAATGCGCCGCCCCAAAACACACATGTAAAGGAATTAAATGCTCTTCCCTTGGGTGACTAAAACGCGCCTCTGGCGCTGATTGCCAATCGATTAATTGTGCCTTGGCGTGGTTATCGCCTGATGTCACTACATCGGTTAACCAAGTATCAAACGCTTGGCTGCGAGGCAACACCTTAGGATCGCCAGAGAAAAACGCGCGCATATTGTGAAACGACATGCCAGACCCCACAATCAGCACCCCTTGGGTACGTAATGATGCCAATGCTTCACCGATAGCAATATGGGCACTCGGGTCCAAATGCTGCACTAAGGACATTTGCACCACAGGAATGTTGGCCTCAGGATACATCAACTTAAGTGGCACAAAGGTGCCGTGATCGAAGGCGCGTTGATTATCTAGCCAAACCTCAATGCCGCTTGCCTTAAGTAAACTGGCAATGGTTTCGGCAAGCTGCGGCTCACCGGGTGCAGGATAAGAAAGCGTATAAGCCTCAGGGGGAAAACCATAGTAATCGAACAGCATACTAGGATGAGAATGGCTCGACAGTGTCACCTGCGCCTCTTCCCAGTGGGCGGTAACTAAAACAATCGCCTTGGGCGTGGGAATAGTCTCTGCCACCTTGGATAAATATGACCGTAATTCCCGATGATTTGCATCATTGAGTAATGGTAAAGGCCCGCCACCATGGGGAACAAACAGCACTGGCATTTGAGCCGAGTTCGCGTACGTCATAGTAAATGTCTCTTGATTAAACCGTGAGTTGTCACTTGTAAATTAAAACTTGTCTGCGCGGTGGCCAAAATCAGAAAACCGCTTTTATGTCCACCAGCTGACGTTGAAAACGCACTAATCTATCGACGGTTTCATCTAACTTGATGATTAAAAAAAGCAAGGCAGATAATAACAATGCGGGTAGCGCGTTAAGGGTAGCTTCAAAATTAAAGTGGTAATAAATGGCTCCCATCATCACCGACAGTAATGCTGTTGCCGACAGGACTCGAGATTCACGCCAGCCAATACCAATGGCGCCCAGCACTTCAACCACACCGATAAAGTAGCCAAAACCCGTTGGTAAATTCATCACGCTAAAGGGCGCATGGAAAAACGGCACGCTGAGTAACTTACCCATGCCCGAGAATAAAAACACTATGCTCATGGCGAGCGTTACCAAAGCCGCCGCACGATTTAAGGTATTGGCACAGACAAAGAGTTTTTGAGGGTCAGTCTCGGCCGCGGTTTTGTTTTCACTTTTGGCAAAACATAATTGATTGATAGACATAACGACCTCATTGCTCATCACTTTTAGACCTAATTCCGTATAAACTCTTGCTAAACAACCTGAGCTCGGGATAAGTAGAGCCGCTGAATAGGCATCTTTTCGGGCCTCTCTGCGTTGCTCTGTCTAACCATAGCTCGCTATGGCATACGACAGAGCGCCTTGATATGCGCAAAAATCTGCGCATTCAGCCAGAAAAAAGATTCCTCTTTTCAAAGAAATCATTTATAGCATTGATTTTGTTTGTTAAATTTAGATTTTTCGACACTCGTTATCCCGAGTTCAGGTTAAACAGTACTCTAAACGCAAAGTAGTGGGCTCATATTTTGTGCCCACTACTGTCATATGGCGAGATTATGCGCCCACAAAAAATAAATAAATATGGAATAATATCTAACATCTTCTAAAATAATTCTTTATTTGTTTAAGGGTATTGCCATGACCTTAGAACAACTGCTGATGTTCAATACCGTCGCCCTCGCTGGCTCGCTAAAGGCCGCCAGTGACAAACTCCATAAGACCCAGCCGGCGATCAGTCAGAGCATTAAACAATTGGAATCCCAGCTAGATGTAGTGCTGTTCGACCGCCAAGGTTATCGATTAGCACTGACCCAAGAGGGACGAAAGCTATTGCAATACGCCCAGCGCGTACTGAATGAAGCGCAGGAAATGCGCCAAGTGGCTAAGCATTTAGCCAAAGGTAACGAGGCCAGTATCACCTTAGCCTTTGAGGCCTCCTTTAATCTTGCTCGAATCTTGCCGATGTTAGAGCGCACACAAAATGAATTTCCACATACACAAATTATTCTTAAACAAGAGTATTTAACTGGGGCACTCGAAGCCCTAAATCAAGGCAAAGCCGATATTGCGATTTCAGCTGGCGGTATTGAGCTGCTTCGCTCAAGCCATTATGAGCTTGGTTATTTATTTTCAGGGAGTTTATTGGATGTTGCTTCCCCCCGTTTACTGAGCCGTTATCCCCACCTAAGTCATGTAAGGCAATTGGTGAACGAGTACCAAATTGTGATCCAAGATACTGGCACTGGCACCGCCAATATCGAATTTGGGGTGCAAGCTGGGCAGCGCCGTTGGTATGTGAATGATTTTTATACGAAGAAAATGCTTATTCAAGGAGGGATGGGATGGGGAAAACTTCCCTATTATATGGTCGAAGAAGCCATCGCAGAAGGAAGCTTACAACAGCTTGAACTACAAGAAAGACAAAACCTGATCCAACTCGATTACTATGTGATGCGGCCGCCCCACTCGCCACTAGGCCCTGTGGCACAGGCGCTATGGGACAATTTAGTGCAACTAGCCGTTAAACCAAGCTGATAATTGACCTCTTTTGATATCACACTATCTGTATATGTAATCTGTATATGTAATCTGAATATGACATTCGTTAATCAGTCATATTTTGAAGGCTGGCTGCCTGGATAGAAGCTAAAAGTTCAGCCTAAAGGAGCACTTAAATAAATGCGCGTGACACTCTCATACGGTTTTCATCATGCTTATTCAGTAAAAGCCTATTGTTGTTTTATCGCGTAATTTGCAGCCGCGATGACGCAATTTTTCCCACATATTACTCAGTCATGCTATCCAACAAGCAATTAACTCAGCGCCGATAATAAATAATTGACCAAAAATCAAACTGCTCGCCTTTGGCAGCGCACCAATCCGGAAACGACTCAGCCACTGCATGAGTGGAATACTCCTCCCAGCAATTTATCATCGACTGGTAATAATCATGCCGGTTTTGCAGCCTTGATTTACTCTCCTGCGTTTGTAATCGCTCGATTAATGTGTGTGCTGACGCTAGTGAGTCTTTTGCTCGTACTATATCGCCCAACAATACAGATTCAGATAAATGGTGGGTCTGAAAATCGACACTGTTTAAATGGGCCAACGCAACTTGAGTAAGACAAATTTCATCGTTAGGCTCAAGCGCCAACGCCCTTTCATAGGAGGCGATATCCTCACCAATATAGCCTAACCATTTGTGGGGAATGGGGTTGTTGGGTTCATCTACCGCCCATTGGGCCAGCACATTTTTGAGCAATACGGTGAGGGGATAAGCGAGTAACTGGTGTGTTTCACGCTGCCAATAACCTAAGGATGATAGTTCTTCAGCTATTTACCTTTGTTTAGTCAAGGATTGGCTCTTACAGTGCGACACAAATGTATTCACCGTCGCAATCGCTTGCTTCTTTAGTCCTTGCTCTTTTTGCAGACAATATTGGCCAAAAAGTTCATACCCCTTCAGAGCCGAATACTGAGTCCCTATCGACTTTAATCCTTCAAAGTTATCGCTATTCCAGTAGTTCATATTGAGACTTGAGTTGGTGAGACCTTCGGGCTGAACAATGCAACCACTCGTATGGAAAAGTACATGGAATAATGCAAACATGGTCCATGTTAATCATGCGCGAAAGCCGAGTGAAGCACGGCCCCAAGGCATAAAAGCAGATTATAGTCTGTAAACCCATCGTGAACCAGATAGTTTAACGCTAAGTGGTTATATTATTTGTCGTTTTACGATAAAGCCTCTGATGTTAATAGGCTCATATTAATAATTAACTCATAATAAAGGGCCTTGCGGCCCTTTATTCACCTTTTAGCTTCGCTAAATGGCTTACTGAATTTCTTGCTTGGCGAGTGCGCGATCTAACTTAGCACGCTCCACTTCAGGCGAGGCTTTAACCGCTTGAATTAAGCCAATTAAATCAGTACCTTCTTCGGCGGCCAGCAGCAATAAGTTATTGTCATTCTGCCAATCAACTTTTAAACCGTGAGTCTTAGCAAAATCATCGGCTGATACACCTGGTTTTAGTTTAACCACTAACTTTCCGGTCATTTCGGCAAAGGGTTTACCCGATTGAGTCACCACTTTCTGCCCTTTAACCAATTGCTTAGCCTGTTTAACCCCAGTCTCAGTTTTAACAAAGTAGGGTGTATCTAAACCGAGAAACTCGGCACGGCTCACTTGAATACCTTTAGACTCAGCTTGAGGTTCAGTGAGTTCGATCTTGTCATGTGCCATTACTTGAACTGACAGTGAAAGTGCAACAGCTACTAATGATAAATTTAACGCTTTCATTGGTTACTCCTTAAGATGCAGACTTGGCGGCATGGCCATGGAAACGAATTGACCAACCTTTCAGTTTGCCATCGGCTTCGTTAGGGATTGAGATATAGCCTTGATCGTATTTAACAAATCGATAGCTACCGCTATTCACATCAATCAGCTTGATTGTCCATTCACCTTTTGATGATTCGCCATAGAAAGCATTTGATAACATAGGTGTTGCATCATAGCCTTTAACAAGATCATCCGGATCATTCTTATCCATCACCCCTTGATAAACTAAACCGTTATAAGGTGTCATCAACACACTCTTAGTACCTGCAGGCGAAATCAGCTCTACCGCTAAATCAGGTAGACGCAGGTGATCGGCAGTCAGCTCAATTTGCACGGCTTCAATCACTAAATCGTCAGCGACTACTTGGGTATCCGTCACGCCATTAATATCGGCATCGGGAATCGCTTTGGTGAGCGCTGCGCTTGCTTGCCACTCGGTTACGACATAGTCGCCTAAGTCCTGTGCATAGGATTTGGCGAGCTTAACGGCTTCAGTTAAATTCACTCGACCAAAACCATAGAGGTTATGGAATGAAAAACCCGCCGCGTTTTGTAACCAACTAGGGATAGCCGCATACACTGGCGCACCTTCACCCTCACCAATGGTCACGGTTTTAGGCGCAATATCCGCATCAACTTTAGTAGCGGTCTTCGCCAAAATATAGCGAATATCACGCCAAGTGAGATCTGGATTAGCACTCATAATGACGGCGACAGCTCCCGAAGTGTTAGGTGCCGCAGACGAGGTACCGTTCATTGTCGATGTGTAATCACAATTGGGGTTTAACGGGTTTAAACCACCGTGGAATGGCGTGCTTGGTCTATCTTCAGCGATTGCTGAGCCCTTCACACATCCCATAAAGTCGGTTGTAACAATCGCAGGATCATTATCACCATACTCACCACCAGGTGCTGTGACAAAAATATTCGAGCCCACGGATGAATAGCTAGAAAGTTTACCCTTAGCATTAATTGCACTAACAACTAAGTTATAAACGTTAGCATTGTCAGAGGACATGTTGGAATTATGGAAAGGTAAGCCGTGGTTAGCGGGATTTTCCGTCGTTGCCGTGAAGTAATCTCCCGGTAACCAGAAAGTACGGAAACGATAGTAGTCATACCCATTACCCGCGGACTTAACGAAAATACTGCCTTTGCCATCGAAGCTTTGCGTTGCAATATCTTGATAAACTTCGGTTTCATCCTCATCAAACCCATGAGGGAATGGCACGCTGTAACCATAGCTTTGGTTAAAAACGCGTGCACTATCGCTATAGGCACTGGCACCGTGGGATTTAGCAAAGTTTTCAAATGTTTGTACGTTTGTCACTTTACCCGTTGGATCTTCATCTAAAAAGTTAAAGCCAATTAATTTTGCCTTAGGTGCCACACCGCGACCACCAATACCGTTCCAACCTTCTGCAGCAATAATCCCTCCTACTGCTGTACCATGAGCTGCTGTAGCAGACCCAGAGAAAGGTGTTGGATCAACAGTACCTGTAATTAAATTGTATGAACCACCATTTACAGTGTTATTTGTTAGATCTGGATGAGCAATTTCTAAGCCGCTATCGACCACCGCGACAATCACGCCTTGTCCCATAGCATTATCTGAAATTGCACCGCTCACATTCATATCTTCACCGGCAACACCGCGGTTAGCCGCAAAAGCATTCTGCCCAGTGTTTTTTAAATGCCATTGGTAGGTAAAGAGTGGATCGCCATGCTTAATATTGATTGTCAGATTGGCTTCAGCCTGTAATTGGCCATCGGAGACTTTGAACCGAATCACCTCAGTCCCTTCATTGGCATCAGATGCATAGGTAAATTCACCCGTGCTTTTATTGACTAGCGTAAAGGTGCCGAGTTTGAGATCAGCAGGGTCCACTAAAGAATAAGTTAAACCACCTTCGGCATCCGTCCCCTCAAGTTTTCCAGTAAAAAGAATCGACTGTGACACATCAACAGTCATATCCGCTGTGGTCGGGGCAGTATTCACTTTAGGCACAGGTGCCGGAGTCTTCTTATCATCGCTCCCACAGCCAGCCAATAAGGCCGCCGTGATGCTTAATGCAACAATGGACATACGCATAATAGACATTCCTTCTTCTCATTACTTATTACAACTTAATTTGGCGTGATAATGTTGATTAACATTATTCCGCATTAAGTTCTGTTATTTTAGTTATACCCTATGAACTCTTATAAAATACAAGCATCAAATGGGAAGCAAAGATTTAACACAAAGGAAATAATTATGAAAACAAATATAAACAGAATGAAAGACTGAATAGGTTTATTCGATTATTTTATCAGCAGATAAAATTAAGAACAGATAAAGACAGACAATAAATAAGATATAAAAAAATAGATTAAAAACAAAAAGATAATAATTTTATTTGCTTTTTTTAATTACAAGACAACAAACTGTTTAAATTACATAAATTTTTACATTTTGAATCTTCAAATTCTTTAAAAATATTAAAAAAGCAAAATTAAACCGCCCAAAAATATAGAATGGCGAACGGTTAAACCGTCATATTATTAACATTTACAAAACAAGCTTAAGTTATAAAACAGATACGACCAATAAAAAAGCCCCTATTTCTAGGGGCTATTCAAATTATTTTATCTAGAGTTTAATTAAAACTCTGTTTGTGGCACTCCAATCTAAATGGTATTTCTCACCGGCTGGCTTATCTAAACGCTCAAAAGTATGGGCACCAAAAAAGTCCCGTTGTCCTTGGAGCAAATTAGCTGGCAAGGTCTCACTGCGATAACTGTCGTAATATGCCAGTGCAGAGCCAATGCAAGGCACTGGGATCCCTTGCATAACCGCCGCCGCCACAGCACTGCGCCACGCTGTTTGTTTTTCTGATAAGGTAGTTGCAAAGGTGTCTGCCATTAACAAACAACTTAAGTCAGCATCCGCTTGATAAGCTTGGGTTATCGATTGCAAGAAGGTGGCACGAATAATACAGCCCGCACGCCAGATTTTCGCGATCTCAGCAAAATCGAGTTGCCATTTTTGCTCCTGCGCCGTCATCGCCATCAGTTGGAAACCTTGAGCGTAGCAACAGACCTTAGCGCAATAGAGCGCACTCTCTAAGGCATCGATTAAGGTGGCTTTTTGGTTTTCATCCATCGCAGGAGATAAGGGGCCAGCAAGCTTTTTACTGAGCTCAACACGGAGGGATTTTTGGGTGCTCACCGCGCGCGCATAAACAGCTTCGGCAATGGTGGGAGCCGGACAACCTATTTGTAAACTGCTCACCGCAGTCCAAAGTCCAGTGCCCTTCTGCCCTGCTTTATCGAGGATCATCTCAACTAATGGCTGACCCGTTAGCGGATCCGCCTGTTTGAGCACCTCTGCGCTGATCCCCATCAGATAACTGTTTAAACTGCCCTTATTCCAACGTTCAAACACCTCACCTACCTGTGCAGCGCTCATGCCTAAGCCATCGTGCATTAACTGATAGGCTTCGCAAATCAGCTGCATATCGGCGTATTCAATACCGTTATGCACCATTTTCACATAATGCCCAGCACCCGCAGGCCCAATATAGGTCGTGCAAGGTTCGCCTTCGGTCACCGGATTTCCCGGCTCAAAACGCTCAATCGGCAGCCCCGTTTTAGGGTCAACCTTAGCGGCAATAGCCTTCCAAATCGGCGCAACATGTTGCCATGCGCCAAGATCGCCGCTTGGCATTAATGAAGGCCCAAAACGCGCACCAACCTCACCGCCCGAAACGGCTGAGCTGAAGAAGATAAATTTGCCTTGATAACGCTTTTCGCGTTCAACGGTGTCAGTCCAAAGACTGTTGCCCGTATCGATTACGATGTCATCCGCTTCGATACCAGCAGAAATCAGGGCATGGCATACCCCATCCACAGGCGCACCCGCAGGGACAGATAGCACGAGAATACGGGGATGAGTGAGGCTGGCTAACATTTCTGAAAGATTAGCACAGCCTGTAATACGCAGATCCTGTCCTACACGTTCTTGTTTTTCTTGTTGTAAAACCCCGTTGACTTTAACAGGATCGAGATCGAAGGCACTGACGCGATATTGATTGTCGGCGATGTTTAGCGCGAGGTTTTTGCCCATCACGCCAAGGCCAATCACGCCAATGTCATTAAGATTGCTGTGGTTTTGCATTATATAATTCCCACGGGTCACAGAGGTTAGAAATAACCAATTTGGAGGTGTAATTATATCGGGCTTTGTAACTTAATTACCAGAGACAATAGACGATGCATACGATTGGCAATCTCGATTACAGTCTAAGATGCGTTGTTTTTTCAGGAAAATATTCCTAGATCTCATCAAACATCTTTACCAATCGTATACATCTGGGGCGAGCGCTTCCTTGGGGAAGAGAATTGATTAATGAGCGAGTTTTAAGCCGAGTACGCCAAGCAAAATGAGGATTAAGCTGGCGATTTTCAGCAAGCTCACTCCCTCGCCTAAGAGAATAATGCCCGCAATTGCCGTGCCCATGGCACCTATGCCAACCCACACCCCATAAGCCGTGCCTATCGGCAATTGCTTAACGGCGAGGCCCAGTAGCAACACACTGAACGCCATTGAGAGCAAAGTAAACACACTCGGCCACAAGCGAGTAAAACCATCGGTGTATTTGAGACCGATGGCCCAACCAATTTCAAAAAGTCCAGCAAGTATTAACAGTAACCAGCTCATAGAGAACTCCCATACGGGGTCGTCCCCAAATTGATATCGGCGTATTTAGGGTCGTCCCTAAGCCGTTGTGAAATGTTAATGGGTCAAAAGCAATAAGGATAATGAATGTCCGCAGTACCGCTTAAGATCCGGCGCCTTAATAGTGCACTGTCGACGCAAAGCTCTATTAAGAATGCTGGCTAGACTACCAAAATGTGACGAATAAGGGCAAGTGATCTAAGCATTCGTCTAAATCTAAAATAAGAAAGCGATAATCTAAAAAGACTATCGCTTGCTCTTTTGTTTGACGCTCTTAACTTTTTAAGTCGTTAACTTGAGCCGCTCACTCTAGCCCACTAAAGCATCGGCATAGCCCATGCGGGTTAAGGTCGTGCGGACTAAATCGAGGGTCTGCGGATCTTCAATGGTCGCTGGCGCCGTATATTGCTGATTATCAGCAATTTTACGCATAGTGCCGCGCAGGATTTTACCCGAGCGGGTTTTCGGCAGCTTTTGAATCGCGCTCACCAACCTAAAGGATGCAACGGGACCAATTTCTTGACGAACGAGTGCAATTAACTGCTTATGCAGCTCCTCATCCGTAATAGTCACGCCCTTTTTAAGTACCACTAAGCCTAATGGCACTTGGCCCTTTAATTTGTCATCAACACCAATCACGGCGGCTTCGGCCACATCGGGATGCTGGCACAGCACCTCTTCAAACCGCCCAGTAGAGAGACGATGACCCGCAACGTTAATGATGTCATCAATGCGGCTCATAATGTAGAGATAACCCTCTTCATCCATGTAACCCGCATCTCCCGTGAGGTAATAGCCTGGGTACATAGATAAGTAACTGTCTTGATAACGTTTGTTGTTTTGCCAGAGCGTTGTGAGCGTGCCCGGTGGCAAGGGTAATTTTATCACCACATTACCAGAGACATTCGGCGCCACTTTAGCGCCCAGCTCATCGACCACATCAACTTCGTATCCAGGCACGGGTCGCCCCGGTGAGCCGGCTTTAACCGCAATAGGCGCCACCCCCATTAGATTTGCGGCTACTGGCCAACCTGTTTCAGTTTGCCACCAATGATCGATAACCGGTTTATGTAACTTGTCTTCAGCCCAATGCAGGGTGTCGGGATCGCAGCGCTCCCCAGCCAAAAAGACATTCTTCAAGCAGCTTAAATCAACACCTTGAATAAATTCGCCGTCGGGATCTTCACGCTTAATAGCGCGAATCGCCGTGGGCGCGGTGAAAAAGCTTTTAACTTGATAATTGGCAATCGTACGCCAAAAGGCGCCTGGGTCGGGTGTACCAACGGGTTTGCCTTCATATAACAGCGTGGTCGCCCCCACGAGTAACGGGCCATAAACAATATAGGAATGACCAACAACCCAACCCACATCCGATGCAGCCCAAAACACATCGCCTTGATGAATATCGTAAATATTGGCCATCGACCAAGCTAATGCGACCGCATGACCGCCATTGTCACGCACCACCCCTTTAGGTTGGCCTGTAGTGCCAGAGGTATAGAGCACATATAAAGGATCGGTGGCATTTACCGTGACGCAGTCAACGCTTTCGCATCCTTTAAGCGCGGTCTGCCAATCGGCGTCTCGACCAGTTTGCATCTGCGCTTCATATTGAGGGCGGTTTAAAATCAAGCAATGCTCAACCTTGTGCACCGCTTCATTTAATGCTTTATCTAGTAAGGGCTTATAGGGCACAACCCCTGAAGGTTCAATCCCGCAGGAGGCAGACATTACCAGCTTAGGTTTGGCATCATTGATACGGGTGGCAAGTTCATTGGCCGCAAAGCCACCAAATACCACCGAATGAATGGCGCCAATGCGCGCGCAGGCAAGCATGGCATAGGCCGTTTCGGGTACCATCGGCATGTAAATAACCACCCGATCACCCTTGGTCACCCCCATAGTACGCAAATACCCTGCAAGCCTTGCTACTTGAGCCTGCAGTTCGTGATAGGTAATACTGTATTCGGTTTCGGTTACTGGGCTAACGTAATGAATCGCAATCTGCTCACCACGTCCCGCTAACACATGTCGGTCTATCGCGTTATAACACGTGTTTAACTCACCATCGCTAAACCAATGGTAAAATGGTGCCTCGCTTTCATCTAATATTTGTTTGCTTGGCGTAACCCAATCTAAGGCCTTGGCGGCTTGTTGCCAAAATGCCTGTTTATTCGCAATAGATGTCTGATGTAATTGTTGTCCAACATCTGTCATAAGGCCTCCCATCATGACACTCATCCGTGTCAACACAGATGAAACTCTCCCCTTCCTTCCGAGGTTGATTATGACCTGCCACGCATTATTCCCCCATTAGACTAAGGGATATACTGGGGTTAAAAAATAAATCCGAAGAGATAGACCATCTAACACTTGCCGTGTAGAAGACTTCCACATAATCTTATGTCTTTAATGGATTTTTCACGGAAAGAAATACTCATTATGCGCCGCTTAAGCCAAGTCAAACTCGGTCTACTCCTATTCATCAATCTCGTCAGTACGGCTTGTTTTGCTTCGACACAACAACTTGAAGCATTACTCGAACCCCTGTCTATCGGTGAGCGGGCTAACGTAGATAACACTCAGATCATCAGCGCTAAGTTACTCTCACGGGTCTATCAAGTGCGCCAATATCAAGCGCTCTGGGAGGATAAAGACTATGCAGGCACGCTACTCGATGTAATTAAAAGTGCCGATGAAGAGGGTCTTGCGAAGGAAGATTACCACTATCCCAAGTTGGTCGAACTTTACCAACAACTGAGTGCATCGAATTGGCAAGATGAATATCGCAGTAGTGTATTTGAAGTGCTACTAACCGATGGAATTATTACCTATGCTATTCATTTACTGAATGGCAAAGTCAATCCCAGTATGCTCGGCAAAACCTGGAACTATGATGAAGCTCATCTGGATTTTGATACCACATTAAAACAGCTTGAAGAACACATTAAAGCGCACACTGTGGCCGAGGCGATTACAGGCTTAGCGCCTAAGATTGCGCCATATCACCAGCTTAAACAGTATCTTGCCCAGTACAAAGACTTGGCCGCTCGCTATCCCTTTACCACGATTCCTTATACGGAAGTCATTAAACCCGGTAGCACTTCCCCCTCGGTACAAAGCATTGCCACACGGCTAAAAGAGTTAGGTTACTTAGCAGCAAGCTCGCCAGCGGAGAATAGCGCCGCCGTGAACGAGCCATTAACTTATGACAGCACGCTTGAAGCTGCGGTACGTCAATTTCAAACTGACCACAGCCTTAAGGCCGATGGGGTGATAGGCGCAGGCACAATGGCGGCGTTAAATGTTCCCTATACACAAAGGGTCGAGCAGATCCGCATTAACCTCGAGCGTGCCCGCTGGCTATCAGCCAACTTGCCGGCAAACTATCTGCTGGTTAATTTGGCTGGCTACGAATTATTACTATTTAAAGACAATAACTTAAACTGGCGTACTGACATTATCATCGGCAAAATCGACGCAAAGACGCCATTGTTTAAATCCAAATTAAAATATGTGGTTGTGAATCCCACTTGGACCGTGCCCCGCAGTATCTCCACGGAGATCATCAACCACTTACGTAAAGATCCCGATTATCTGCAAAAAAAGCACTTTAAAGTCGTTGAAGCCTCGGGCACGCCCGTCGATGCTCGCGGCATCGATTGGCACAGTATGACCCGCAAAAACTTTCCCTACTGGTTTGTGCAGGGGCCAGGGGAAGATAACTCCCTTGGTTTAGTTAAATTTATCTTCCCAAACCAATATTCAATTTATCTGCATGATACGCCATCGAAAAATCTATTCGAGCAAACCAATAGAGCCTTCAGTCACGGTTGTATTCGAGTAAAAGATCCTCTAGTGCTCGCCGATAAACTGCTGAGCGCCAATGCGAATTGGTCCAGTGAAACGCTCAATCGCAAACTTGCAGAGGGAAAAACAGAAAACCTGTTTTTAGATCAGCCCTTAGATATTTTGATTATGTATTGGACCGTGACCATCAAAAACGGAAAAATTAAATTTTACAATGATATATACACACGTGACCCGGTACTTATCGAAGCATTAAATCGCCCAACCTATGAGGGTGTGTTAGCCGATGATGGCTTGCTCAATACGTTGGAATAACGGCTTACACGCCTGCCTTAACGCCACCACTTAATAAGTTCTCTTCCCCCGTGGAGCCTTAAGGCAATATGGGTGGGCTCACCTAAAAAAACACTTGTTTGAGTTCAAGCTAACGTAATATTTATCAACATGTTAAACAACATAGCTTGAGCCAAGTGGCAACAAGAATTGACAAAAAAAATCGACTAACCACACCACAATCTTTACCTTTACGTAAACTTCATATATCTTGCATAAAAATGATTAACTAAGGTGCCTGAATGAGCGCAACTAACACGCCACAAACGACTTATTCGATCAGTGATCTCTCTAAAGAGTTTGATATCACGACCCGAAGCATTCGTTTTTACGAAGACCAAGGCTTACTTAAGCCAAAACGTCGCGGTCAAACCCGTATTTACAGTCTCAAAGACAGGGTTCGACTCAAACTTATCCTGCGCGGCAAGCGCCTTGGATTCTCTCTGGCAGAAACCCGTCGCCTATTCGAACTTTACGATGCCGACAAGAGCAGCACCACTCAGCTCAATACTATGCTTGCCCTAGTGGAAGAAAAGAAATCTGCCCTACAGCAGCAAATGGACGACATTAAAGTGGTCCTGATGGAGCTAAATTCAGCCGAGCAGCAATGCCGCCTCGCCCTAGAAGAAAGCAAGGCTAAGGCCTAATACCTTCGAACTTGCGAGCATAACATTAACGAACACCTCAGTTGGTACGACCGCGTGACAGGGATACATCACGCAAAGCAAGACAGATTTAAAGACTCAAGCACCTAATAATCATAAAAATATAAATTAGAACATCAGAAAGGACACAAGCAATGAACTCACTCTACACCAGTCTTAATTTTGGCCTAGGCGAAGATGTCGATATGCTGCGCGATGCGGTGCAGGATTTTGCCGCGAATGAAATCGCACCGATTGCTGCGAAAGTGGATCACGACAATGCCTTTCCCAATGAAATTTGGCCCGTGCTGGGTGGGATGGGGCTTTTAGGTGTCACTGTGCCTGAGGAATACGGCGGCGCAAACATGGGCTACCTCGCCCACGTGGTCGCCATGGAAGAAATTTCCCGCGCTTCAGCCTCTATCGGGTTAAGTTATGGCGCCCACTCTAACCTGTGTGTGAACCAAATTAACCGTAACGGTAATGCTGCACAAAAAGCTAAATACTTACCAAAGCTGGTGAGCGGTGAGCATATCGGCGCACTGGCAATGAGTGAGCCTAATGCCGGCTCCGATGTGGTTTCAATGAAGCTACACGCCCGTAAAGAAGGCGATCGTTATATCCTCAACGGCAACAAAATGTGGATCACCAACGGTCCCGATGCCAATACCTATGTAATTTATGCAAAAACCGACTTAACGAAGGGCGCCCACGGCATCACCGCCTTTATCGTTGAGCGCGGTTTTAAAGGTTTCAGCCAAGCGCAAAAACTCGACAAACTGGGCATGCGCGGTTCAAACACCTGTGAACTGGTGTTTGAAGATGTCGAAGTACCAGAGGAAAACATTCTCGGCGGCCTCAACAATGGCGTTAAAGTGCTGATGAGCGGTTTAGATTACGAACGCGTCGTGCTCTCAGGCGGCCCGCTGGGGATTATGAATGCCTGTATGGACATCGTCGTGCCTTATATCCACGAACGTGAGCAATTTGGTAAATCCATCGGTGAATTCCAATTAGTACAAGGCAAATTAGCCGATATGTACACTGGCATGAACGCCGCTAAAGCCTATGTCTATAGCGTGGCGAAATCCTGCGATCGCGGTGAAACCACCCGCAAAGACGCCGCAGGCGCCATTCTTTACAGCGCGGAGCTGGCCACCAAAATGGCACTGGATGCCATTCAATTGCTCGGCGGTAACGGTTACGTCAACGAGTATGCCACTGGCCGCTTACTGCGCGATGCCAAACTCTATGAGATCGGTGCCGGCACCTCAGAAATTCGCCGTATGCTGATTGGCCGTGAGCTCTTTAACGAATCGAAATAAGCAGCCTAGGGCGAACGGCGCATGATGAGCTTTAGCCTTTCATGCCCCTTCGCCCACCGAGCCAACTGATACTGAGTTACCGCTTTATAAGGACAATCAACGTGACGCAATTAAGCAGTCGTATCAACGCCCGTAGCGATGAATTTAAAGCCAAATCCGACGATATGGCCGCCCTCGTGGCCGATCTCAAAACCAAGCTCGCCAAAATTGAACTCGGCGGTGGCCCCGTTGCCCTAGAGCGCCATTTGGCCCGCGGTAAACTCCTTCCTCGTCAACGGGTTGAGAAACTCCTCGACGCAGGTTCGCCCTTTTTAGAATTGTCGCAATTTGCGGCATTTGAAGTCTATGACGAAGAAGTGCCCGCCGCAGGCATCATTGCAGGCATTGGCCGCGTGAGCGGCGTAGAGTGCATGATTATCGCCAACGATGCCACGGTCAAAGGCGGCACTTACTACCCTATCACAGTCAAAAAACACTTAAGGGCACAAGAGATTGCCAGTCGCTGCCATCTGCCCTGTATCTATTTAGTCGACTCGGGCGGTGCTAACTTGCCCCGTCAGGATGAAGTTTTTCCAGACCGCGACCATTTCGGCCGGATTTTCTACAATCAAGCGCAAATGTCCGCCAAGGGCATTCCACAAATTGCGGTGGTGATGGGTCTGTGTACCGCGGGCGGCGCCTATGTTCCTGCCATGGCCGATGAATCGATTATCGTTAAAGAACAAGGCACTATCTTCCTAGCTGGACCGCCGTTAGTGAAAGCCGCGACTGGTGAAGAAGTCAGCGCTGAAGAACTTGGCGGCGCCGATGTACACACTAAAATTTCAGGTGTGGCGGATCACTTAGCCCAAAACGATGAGCATGCATTAGAGCTTGCCCGCCGCGCAGTGCTGCGTCTGAATCATCAAAAACAAATCAACAGTCTGCTAAGCCCGGTTAAGCCACCGAAGTTTGATATCAACGAACTCTACGGCATTGTCGGCACCGATCTGAAAAAGCCCTTCGATGTGAAAGAAGTGATCGCTCGCATCGTCGACGACTCGGATTTCGATGAGTTTAAGGCCAACTATGGCGCAACCCTAGTTTGTGGTTTTGCCCGCATTCACGGCTATCCCGTGGGGATTGTGGCCAACAACGGCATTTTATTCTCCGAATCGGCGCAAAAAGGCGCGCACTTTATCGAGCTGTGCTGCCAGCGCAAGATCCCGCTGCTGTTCCTGCAAAACATCACCGGCTTTATGGTGGGTAAAAAGTACGAACACGAAGGTATCGCTAAGCACGGCGCCAAGATGGTGACCGCAGTGTCCTGCGCCAATGTGCCTAAATTCACTGTGATTATCGGTGGCAGCTACGGCGCGGGTAACTACGGTATGTGTGGCCGCGCGTTCGAGCCGACCATGATGTGGATGTGGCCCAATGCGCGCATCTCTGTGATGGGTGGCGAACAAGCCGCTGGCGTATTAGCGACAGTGCGCCGCGACGGTTTAGCCCGTAAAGGTGAAGAATGGTCTGCTGAGGACGAAAAAGCCTTTAAAGCACCGATTATTGCCCAATACGATAAAGAGGGTCATCCCTACCATGCCAGCGCCCGCCTGTGGGATGACGGCATTATCGACCCAGCGCAAACCCGTGATGTGGTGGGCCTTGCCCTGTCAGCCGCATTAAATGCCCCTATCGAAGACACCCGCTTCGGCGTCTTCCGTATGTAACGCATCTTGCGATGCCTTACGTATCACTCATATAGAGGGAATAACAATGACTGACACACAACACCAGAACACTAGCACTCAATACTTAGGCAATTTGCAGCACGTCAGCTATGCGCTGAATAACGGCGTGGGCGAGTTAATTCTAAACCGAGCAGAAGTGCACAACGCCTTCGATGAGGTGATGATCAGCGAAATGATCGCCGTCCTCGGTTATTTTGCCGAGCACAAAGACTGCAAACTGCTGGTATTAAAAGCCAATGGCAAAAACTTCAGCGCAGGCGCCGACTTAAATTGGATGCGCAAACAAGCCAAGATGGATTTTGATCAAAACCTGAATGACGCCAAGGCGCTGGCCAAGCTGATGCAGGATTTAGATACCTTTCCAAAACCCACTATCGCCTTAGTCCAAGGGGCAGCCTTTGGCGGCGCGCTTGGGTTAATCTGCGCCAGTGATATTGCCATCGCCACCGAGCGCGCAAGCTTCTGCTTAAGCGAAGTTAAACTCGGGCTGATCCCTGCGGTGATTAGCCCCTACGTTGCCCGCGCCATGGGCAATCGCGCCTCACGCCGCTATATGCTGACCGCGGAACGTTTTGATGCGCAAACGGCGCTAAAACTCAATGTTATCCATGAGATAAACGACGATTTAGCGACCGCAGCGCAGCCCATTATCACCGCACTGCTCGCCAACAGTCCGCAGGGCATGGCATGGGTAAAGACCCTACTCGCCCGCCTCGAAGACGGCGTGATAGACCAAGATACGATTGATTACACCAGCGAGCGCATCGCCCGCATTCGGGTATCTGATGAAGGCCAAGAAGGTTTAAACGCCTTTTTTGAAAAACGTCAGCCGAACTGGCACACGCCAACAGATACTCAAGGAGTTCTTTGATGTTGACTAACAGCATGTTCACTAAGCTTTTAATTGCTAACCGTGGTGAAATTGCCTGCCGCATTATCAAAACCGCGCAGGCCATGGGCGTTCGCACCGTAGCCTTATATTCCGATGCCGATAAAAACGCCCGCCATGTTGCCATGGCCGACGAATCGTTTTACTTAGGTGGCAGCGCCCCAGCGGATTCTTACCTGAAGGGCGACTTGATTATTGAAATCGCCAAAAAAGCTCAGGCGCAAGCCATTCACCCAGGCTATGGTTTTTTATCGGAAAACGCCGACTTTGCCCGCAAGTGTGAGGCAGCAGGAATCGTGTTTGTTGGCCCAGGCAGCGATGCCATCGATGCCATGGGTAGCAAGAGTGCAGCCAAAGCCATTATGACGGCGGCGCAAGTGCCTTTAGTGCCGGGCTACCATGGCGACGATCAAACCGATGCCACCCTCAAGGCCGAAGCCTTAAAAATCGGCTTCCCGATGCTGATTAAAGCCGCCTACGGTGGCGGTGGCAAAGGTATGCGTATCGTTGAGCATGAAGGCGAAATCATGGACGCCATCAACTCGGCGCGCCGTGAAGCGGCCTCCTCCTTCGGTAACGATAAATTATTGCTGGAGCGTTATTTACGCCAGCCCCGCCATGTCGAAGTGCAAGTGTTTGCCGATACCTTTGGCAATGCGATTTACTTATCGGATCGCGACTGCTCGATTCAGCGCCGCCATCAAAAAGTGGTCGAAGAAGCGCCAGCACCCGGTTTAAGTGATGAACTGCGCGCCCAAATGGGTGAAGCCGCCGTGGCCGCCGCCAAGGCCATCGATTATGTTGGCGCGGGAACCGTTGAATTCCTGTTAGATACCGACAATAGCTTCTACTTTATGGAGATGAATACTCGCCTACAGGTAGAGCATCCGGTGACCGAAATGGTGACGGGCCAAGACTTAGTCAGATGGCAGTTAATGGTCGCCAGTGGTCAGCCTTTACCGCTCAAACAGAACGAAGTGCGTATCCACGGCCACGCCTTTGAGGTGCGTATTTACGCCGAAGATCCGCAAAATGAGTTTTTACCCGCCAGCGGTAAGCTCAACTTTCTGCGCGAGCCCGAGCAAAGCAAATACGTGCGTATCGACTCCGGCATCCGTGAAAACGATGTGATCAGTAATTTCTACGATCCTATGATCGCCAAACTGATTGTGTGGGATGAATCGCGTCCACGCGCGCTGCAACGCCTAGTGCATGCCCTCGAGTCCTATCAAATCAGCGGGCTTAAGCACAATATTGCATTTTTGGCCAATATTGCTGAGCATCCCGCCTTCGCCAAGGCGGATTTTAGCACTGACTTTATCAACCGTTACGGCGATGCGCTGATTGGCAGTGCTTCGAGCGAAACCGATACGGCTATCGCTTTTGCCGCGCTGTATCAAGTGCTTGCCCGTAAAGAAGCCGCCAAGGCACAGGCAATTAATAGCGCCGATCCTTACTCGCCTTGGGGCCAAGTCAGTGGCTTTAGACTCAACAGCGTCAGTCAGCATACCATTGCCCTGCTCGACGATGCCCACGAGTTACAACAATTGGTGCTATTAGACTTTGGCGACCACTATCAGTTATCTCTGCCAACGGAAGAAGGTCATATCAGCAAGTCCCTTAGTGGTGAGCTTAAGCAGGATTTACTGTTAGCCGAAATCAACGGCCATAAGAGCAAAGTGCCCGTTAGCGCCCAGGGCGATGATTTTACGCTATTTTTACCCTCTGGCAGTTATCATTTTAAAGCGGTTAAAACCCAAGTGGTGGAGGCCGAGGCCAGCAATGAAGATAAGCTCAAGGCACCGATGAATGGCACAGTCGTGACTCACTTGGTCGATGTTGGTGCAGAGGTGAAGGCGGGACAAGGGCTACTGGTGATGGAAGCGATGAAGATGGAATACACCATCGAAGCGCCCTTCGACGGTATAGTTACCGAGTTCTACTTCAAAGCGGGCGAGTTAGTGAGCGATGGCGCTGTGCTGCTCCATGTTGAGCCCAAAGCCCAGAGCGAGGAAGCCTAAGATGTCTGCGCTGGATCTTGCGAACTTAAGCACGACCTCGGTAAACGCCAGCTCGGATAGGGTTAGCCTGTTCGAGATGGGGCCCCGTGATGGCTTGCAGAATGAAGCCGCCGTCCCGACACAGGCCAAAGTCGCCTTGATTGAAGCCCTCGCCGATGCGGGCGTGAAGCGAATTGAAGCAGGCAGTTTTGTGTCACCCAAATGGGTGCCACAAATGGCCGATAGCGGTGACGTATTGCGCCAAATTCGCCGTCAAGCGGGCGTGGTTTACAGCGCCCTCACCCCCAATGTCAAAGGCTTAGAGCTGGCGCTGGATGCAAAAGCTTCCGAAGTCGCTATCTTTGGTGCGGCGTCACAAAGCTTTAGCCAACGCAATATCAACTGTTCGATTGAAGAGTCGATAGAACGCTTTATCCCGTTGATGGACATGGCAAAAGCCGCCAATATCCCAGTGCGTGGCTATGTGTCCTGCGTTTTAGGTTGCCCCTATGAAGGGGAAATCGCGGCGAGCGAAGTGGCAAGAGTGTCTGAAATCCTTTACAAAATGGGCTGTTACGAAATTTCGCTCGGCGACACTATCGGTGTAGGCACGCCGTTAAAAGCCCGTAAAATGCTGCAAGCCGTGATGGAGCGAGTGCCGGTAGAAAAACTCGCCCTGCACTTCCACGACACCTATGGTCAAGCATTAGCCAATATTACCGCCTGCCTCGACTTAGGTGTGCGCAGCTTTGACGCCTCAGTGGCGGGCCTAGGTGGTTGCCCCTATGCAAAAGGCGCATCGGGCAATCTAGCGAGTGAAGACTTAGTCTATATGCTCCACGGACTCGGTTTGAAGACGGGTATCGATTTGGAAAAACTGGCATTAGCGGGTTTTGGGATCAGCAAACAATTAAATCGTCTTAATGGCTCTAAAGTCGCCAATGCAATCTTGCATGGCGCTAAAGCCTAGGTGCTAGGTTCTAGTTTCTAGGTTCTAGAAATGATTGGACACGAATAACAATTTAAAGGACATCAAAATGGCAGGACTCAATAAAGTCGTCAGCAGCTATGAAGAAGCGTTAGCAGGTTTATCCGATGATATGACCATTATGGTTGGCGGTTTTGGCCTGTGCGGTATTCCTGAAGGCTTAATCAATCAAATGGTTAAGATGGGCGTTAAGGGCTTAACCGCCATTTCAAACAACGCTGGTGTGGATGATTTCGGTCTGGGCTTATTGTTAAAACATCGCCAGATTTCGACCATGATCGCCTCCTACGTCGGTGAGAACGCTACTTTCGAGCAGCAAATGCTCTCGGGCGAACTGAATGTGATTTTAACGCCGCAGGGTACGCTGGCGGAAAAAATCCGCGCCGGCGGTGCAGGTATTCCGGCATTCTTTACCGCCACAGGCTACGGTACCCCCGTGGCGGAAGGCAAAGAAACCCGTGAAATCAAAGGCCGTCATTATGTGTTAGAAGAATCTCTGACCGCCGATTTTGCCCTCGTTCGCGCTTGGAAGGCCGATACTATGGGTAACTTAGTGTTCCGCAAAACCGCCGCCAACTTTAACCCTATGATGGCGACTGCGGGCAAAATCACGGTAGTAGAAGCCGAGTTTATTGTGGAGCCGGGCGAGCTCGATCCTGATCATATCCATACTCCCGGCATTTATGTTGATCGCGTCATCCAAGGCAAGTTCGAGAAACGTATCGAGCAGCGCACGGTAAAAGCGGCGAAATAAGCAACGCTGAACGATTATGCAAGCTAAAGCGACAGAGTCTAAGCCCTAAATAAAGACCGAAAAATTGAGGCTAATAGCGACTCTAGGTAAAGGAAGGATAAAGATCATGGCATTATCAAGAGAACAACTGGCACAGCGCGTTGCCAAAGAATTACAAGACGGCTACTACGTCAACCTCGGTATTGGCATTCCCACGCTCGTGGCCAACTACATTCCCGCAGGTATGGAAGTGATGCTGCAATCGGAAAACGGCCTACTCGGCATGGGTGAATTTCCGACGGAAGAAACCATCGATCCGGATTTAATCAATGCCGGCAAACAAACCGTTACCGCGATAAAAGGTGCCTCGTTTTTCTCCTCCGCCGAAAGCTTTGCCATGATCCGTGGCGGCCATGTGGACTTAACAGTACTCGGCGCCTTTGAGGTCGATGTAAATGGTTCTATCGCCTCATGGATGATCCCTGGCAAGCTCATCAAAGGCATGGGCGGCGCAATGGATTTAGTGGCGGGTGCGGAAAATATTATCGTGACTATGATGCACGCCGATAAGTACGGTAACTCTAAGCTGTTACCCGTATGCGAATTACCGCTCACAGGCTACGGCTGCATCAAACGTGTTGTTACCGATTTAGCCTTTATCGAGATTAAAGATGGCGCCTTCCATCTGTTAGAACGCGCCCCCGGTGTCAGCGTTGAAGAAATTGTTAGCAAAACCGCTGGCAAATTAATCGTGCCAGACCATGTACCAGAGATGGTGTTTTAAGCGTTCTTTAACACGATAAGTTAATAAACTCACACAATACACATCAGCTAAATGCTAGGCTTAGACTTCTATATAAGCCTAGCTATCTAGTGAATTACCCAACTAAATTATTCATCGCTAATAATTATCAAAAGCTAAGCAGCTATCACATTGTAAACATTGATGACTTAGCTAAATAAGGGAGAGTGCTAAGTGACATTTCCTATTAAATTCACTTATGACGAAAGCGTTGTACTTTCACTTGGCGCAATACTGTGGGTTGAAGCAATCATAGGTTTATATGGTATTGGCAGCTATTTAATTGATACCTCGCCAAATGCCCACGAAGGCATAATATTAGCGGCTGGCATGTGGTTTTATTCGCTCTTTTTTCAGATTCCCTACGCGTTTTTTTTATATAAGTATTGGTACAACACTCGCCCCCTAGTGAAACAGCTAACCGTCATATCCATCCCAATATTATGGTTTCTTTATTTTTATCCAACTTATCAAGGGCTAAATGTTGTTTAAGGCCCATCATTTTAAAACCTATTAACTGAAAGCGATCGATTTACTCACCTACAGGTGCTGAATCATTGTTACAAAAAGACGTTTTACCCCTTTAGCACCAAAATTAGCCATCTTAAGCACAGTTACGGTAAACTCGCCGCAGCCAAAATAGTAAGGATGCTCAAGTTGTTAGCTAAATTTCTTAATAAGTGCTGAGCTAGGTTAATGCCCGATAGTCACAATGATGTCTAATCAGAATGTCGGCGCTTTGTAGTCTCGGGGTTTGCCTTATGACAGCAGACTAACTGGATAACCAATATTTTATTTAAAATCAGAAAGATAACAACCATTTCCATATTAATACCCCAAGGCTTAAGGTTGAGCCTATTCAAGCCTTAAGTCATTCCAATGCAAACGAGAGGACAAAGGATGTACCAAATTGCGATTGTGATATTTGATGAATTTACTGATATCGATTTCTTTTTAATGCGCGATATTCTCGGCCGCACAACAACCGATTGGACAGTCAAAGTGCTCGGGACCAAACCTAGCCATAAGTCGAGTTTGGGAATGACGGTTGCAACCGATGGTCATGTCGCGCAAGTCGCCGATGCTGACGTGGTATTATTCAGCAGTGGTTACAAAGGCGTACCTGCCGCACTTGCGGATCCTGATTTTATTTCGGCCCTTAAATTAGATCCCTCGCGGCAATTACTTGGCAGTATCTGTGCGGGCTCATTCTTCTTTGCCAAGTTAGGCTTACTCGACAATATCTCGGCAACGACGCATCCCGATGCCAAACCCGGATTGGTGGCCATGGGCGTAGAGGTGGAAGACTGCGCTCTGGTGATCAATGGCAATATTGCCACTGCGGGAGGTTGCCTGTCCTCGCTCTATTTAACGGGTTGGGTTGCGGAGCGTTTATTTGACAGTGCAAAGCGCCGCGAAATTCATCGGCAACTGATCCCCGCAGGCCAAGCCGATGTGTTTGAAGCTTTAATTGAGTCCTCCATTGCCTCAGCCATTCGCTAATATGGAGTGCAATCCTCTGGATGAAGGGCGCAATTATGACACTCAAAGCATTACTCAATCAGTTAAAAACCGAGCACAAGATCACCGGCGTAGTCGAACTTGCGGCGCTATTGGCGCAAGATAAGGCACTACTTCTGCAGATCAAACAAGCGGATGCACAGTATTGGGTCAACTTTAGCAAGCAGACGTTTGATGGTTGGTACTGCGTCGCTACGCCATCGAATGCCAGCTACCATGTGTACTATCAAGAGCGTGGGCAACATTGCTGGGGAGAAGAAGTATTTAGCGATCAATACTTGGCCATAGCCAGTGTGATATTTGCTTCAGGGTTGTTCCATGCTGAATAAATACATCACAGCTAAGTCTCAATAACTTTCGATAATTTAACTGTATAGCACTAAATGCCAAGGTTTTATGCCTAAACCGATTTAGCACGCCCATAACAAAGCCATTAATCTGCCGCGACTTAGCAATATTGATGGCTTTTCATCTGAGTGACTTACTGTTAAGGTGATGTTTTTATAAGCAATTGACGTTCTAGTTCAGCACAACAATGGCAGCGGAGCATTCACTATGGATTGGTTACTGATCGCCCTCGCAGGTTTACTCGGCGGCATGCTAAATGCGGTGGCGGGCGGCGGCAGCTTTATCACCTTATTTGCCCTTGTGTTTGTCGGCGAGCCACCACTGATGGCCAACGCTACAGGCACTGCCGCTCTGCTCCCCGGCTACCTTGCCAGTGCCTGGCGTTTTCGAAAAGAGATTGAATCTCCAGCAAATCTTAGCTTAAAAACCCTGTGCCTGATTGCGATAGCTGGCGGATGCCTAGGCGCGGCAATACTGCTAAGCACCAGCGAGCAAGTGTTTGCTTATCTTGTCCCTTGGTTGATTTTGCTGGCAACCCTCGCCTTTATCGCTGGACCTTGGTTACTGAAAAAACGTTTAGCCCATGCCAGCATCACCCGTGTGAATACCGTCAAGCCACTGACTGCAATGGTGATTCTCTTCATCGTCTGTATTTACGGCGGCTATTTTAACGGGGGATTAGGGATTATTTTACTCGCCACCTTTGGGTTACTCGGCCAAACCCAATTACATGGGATGAACGGGCTTAAAAATTTACTCTCCGCCCTACTCACCACCATTGCCGTGGTGATTTACGCCCTAGGTAATCTGATTGACGGACAATATCTGTTACTGCTTGCCATTATGGCGATTATTGGCGGCTATCTTGGCGCCGCGCTGGCTTATCGCATTCCCCAATCCCTGTTGCGGGGTTTTATTGTGCTTGTCGGTTTCGCTATGAGTGTGGGATTTTTTATGCGTTAATGCTTCTGATTAAGAATGTTCCCAGCAGTAATAGCGGCATATCTCAGGTGATTACAAATAGCGTTCGTAGATTCAAAGCACTCTCATAAGAAATCGATTTAATGCTATGAATTAGTTAAACCTACTTACTTTTCATTTAGCCTTAACTTTGTTGAAAATGAGTGCTTATATTGCTCGTTACTTGATATAAGCTCTATCAGCGACAGCGAAAATAACAGATACAACAACACTATTAGTGATTTAAAAGTATGAAAACACTACTACCGATGATTATCACAGCTCTCGTACTCCAGACGGCAAATTCAGCTGAGCCTGTAAAAATGTATCTTTCAGAGGATGAACTTCCAACAACATGCATACTGCTCGTACCAGTAAAAGCCTCTGAAAGCTATAAAAAAAATACGCCGGAGTCCAACTTGTCTGGCTCAGAACTCATATCAAGAGTTTTTATGCAATGCCAATCTAAAGCCCATGAACTTGGAGGTAATAGCCTACTTAAAACAGGGCATTCGTCTTTTCATGGTGCTGATTTTTTCGGTTACACCTGCAACGGAATCGCCTATAAATGCTGAGGTTTATATGACACTACAAATGGTCATGAACAGATAAGCATTTTTAACATTGGAGTATGTTGAGAAAAATGCTAATAAAAAAAGCACAGATAGCCGACCATAACGCCATGTCGGCCTTACTGTTGCAGCTGGGTTATAGTGCCACCGAGGCGCAGTTACATCAGTATCTCGATGATCCTAAAAGATCGGATGAAATCTATCTCGCCGAGTCTGAGGGAGCCGCAGTGGGGTTGATAAGTATAGGGCGTGTTGGCGTTTCAGGGTTATTTTTGCAGCTATTTGGCTGACGTTTATGCAAGGCAAAGTCCGTGCTGTGTAGTTATTCTACATAAACGGACTATAACGTAGCAGAAACGTCTGCCAAACGCTGCCCGAAGGGTTCGTCTGGCAAGCCCTTGCTCTTTGCCACTCGTCATTTGAGTAGAATAACTACACTTCATTCCTCGTTTCGCGAGCACGAGCTTGCCAGAACGAACAAAATTTAATCTCGAAACGTCAACACGCCCTAATCTTTTTGATTATTTTCCCTCACAGCAGCAAATCTGCCGCATTACTGCTTTAGTGGTGACTGAGGCCAGTCGAGGCTTAGGTGTGGGGACGCAACTAATTGATTTTGCGAAATCGAGGGCAAGTGAACGAGGTTGTCGCCAGCTTGAGGTCACTACCTCTATGCGCCGCGAGCAGACCCAAGCCTACTATGAGTCCATTGGCTTTGAGAAAACCTCCTTTCGCTATATTCAAGCCGTTGACGTTAACCCAAAGTGATTTAGCCCAAAGTGATTTAGCCCAAATAAAATAGGCGCTTAAGTGTACTTAAGCGCCTATTTTGGCTAAGCTTTCGCGAGGGGTTAATCCTGCGCTAATTCCTTTTCTAATTGCTGAGCAATCGCTTCTGGCGAGCCGCTATTACGGGCAAAAAGACCGTAGGCAGTTGGGATCACATAAATGGTAAACAGCGTCGCCAGCATAATACCCGCAAGCACCACTACGCCAATCACAAAGCGGGTTTCAGCACCTGCGCCCGTTGCCAAAACCAGAGGGACGGCGCCCGCAGCTGTAGTAATCCCCGTCATCAGGATAGGCCGTAAACGCTGGCATGAGGCTTGGATAATGGCGCGGTCAAAATCGACGCCCTTATCCCGCAACTGATTGGCAAATTCGACGATCAGAATACCGTTTTTTGCCGCAAGGCCCACCAGCATAATAATCCCAATCTGGCTGTAGATATTAAGGCTCTGCCCCGTAAACCACAGCCCTATCAAGGCGCCAACCGTGGCAAGCGGTACCGTCAGCATAATCACCATAGGGTGAATATAGCTTTCAAACTGCGCCGCTAATACCAGGAACACAATCCCAAGCGCCAGCAAGAACACAAAGTACATTGAGCTGCCAGACTCTTGATAATCCAGCGATTGTCCCTTGTAGCTGATGACTGCTTCCGCAGGCAAGTAAGCTCGCGCCACTTGATTGAGGTAATCCAGCGCTTCGCCTAGGCTATAACCATCCGCCAAGCTGGCCTCAATGGTAATCGCCCGCATACGGTTGTAGCGGTTAAGGGAGCTGGCATCGGCAAACTCTTCTACCGTAACTAAGTTGGATAATGGGATCAGCTCCTTCGTCCGTTCGGAGCGAACATAGATATTTTGCAGATCGGCCGCGGTATTTTGGTTACTGCGCTCCCCTTCCACAATCACATCATACTCTTCGCCATCACGCATAAAGGTGGTGACAAGGCGCGAACCTAACATAGATTCTAAGGTGCGACCGATATTAGAAATTGACACCCCTAGGCTTGCTGCCCTGTCTCTGTCAATCACCACTCTAAGCTGCGGTTTGGTCTCTTTATAATCGTGGTCAAGGCCAAGCAGTTTAGGATTTTCCGCCACCTTTTCCATCATAATATCCCGCCAAGCAGCGAGTTCCTCATAGCTTGGACCACCAATAACAAATTGCACCGGTTTGCCCACGCCACGGCCAAAGGCTTGACGCATCACAGGGAAAGCCTGCACACCGGCTAAATCCGCGAGGCGCTTGTTAATATCGCCAATCACTTCTTTCATAGGACGACGTTGCCCCCAATCCTCGAGCACAATAATCGCCATACCGTTAGAGAAGTCTGCCGCGCGGCCAAAGCCACGGGGCGCACGAATCAGCAAACGCTTGATATCCCCCGAATCCACCAATGGCATTAGGCGGCTTTCAACCTCAGTCATATAGGATTCGATATACTCGTAACTCGCCCCCTGAGGCCCGTTAATCATTAAAAATAATGAGCCTCGATCCTCCTGCGGTGCAAATTCCTGCGGTACTTTTTGGGCAAGAAACACACTACTACCGAGCGCAATCAACACGATAACTGACATCAGCACTGGTTTTGCCATCGCGCTCTCTAGCGAGCTTTGATAGCGACGGGAAATGTCCGTCATAATGCTATCAACCTTACGCACTAGCCATGAGTCCTGCGACGCGGGTTTAAGCAGCTTAGAGCACATCATCGGGCTTAGGGTTAACGCCACGATACTGGAGAAAATCACCGCCGCACTCATGGCCACCGCAAACTCCTTAAAGAGCTTACCTAAGTCTCCTTCGAGGAACGTGATCGGCATAAATACCGCCACTAACACTAAGGTGGTGGCAATGACCGCAAAGGCGACTTCACGGGCACCCAAAAACGCCGCTTTTAAGGGGGAATCCCCTTCTTCGATACGGCGGTGAATGTTTTCCAACATCACAATCGCATCGTCCACCACCATACCGATGGCGAGGATCATCGCGAGCAGCGTCAACAGGTTGATGGTATATCCCAAGGCATAGAGCACGATAAACGTGCCGAGCAAAGACACGGGCACCGTAATCGCAGGGATTAACATGGCACGCACGCTGCCAAGGAATAAATAAATCACAATAATCACTAAGATCATTGCGGTAAACAGCGTTTGATACACCTCTTTGATCGAGGCTTCGATAAACACTGAGCTATCGTAGCTACGCTTAATCGACATTCCCGCTGGTAATGTAGGATTGATTTTATCGACTAACGCATTAACGGCGCGGGCCACTTCTAAGGTGTTGGCGGTCGACTGTTTTGACACCCCAAGGCCAATCATGGCCTCCTTGTTGCCGCGGAACATAATACGCTCTTCTTCGGAGCCAATGTCCACCTTAGCTACGTCACCAAGCTTGACTAAATAACCATCTTCTCCTTGAGCAATCACCAGATTGGCAAAGTCCTCAGCGCTGCGATAACTTCGCTCTAAACGCACGGTAAAGTGGCGCTCCTTGGACTCAAGCGAACCTGCGGGTAACTCGACGTTTTCAGCCCTAAGTGCAGCTTCGACATCGGCCACCGTGAGGCTTCTGGATGCAAGGGCTTGTCTGTCAAGCCAGATGCGCATGGCATAAACCTTGCCACCACCAATACGGATCATCGACACCCCGTCAACCACCGACAGACGGTCGGATAAATAGCGACGGGTATAATCGGTTAGCTCTAATGTGGTCATTTGATCCGACACTAAGTTGAGCCACATAATCACTTCATCGCCACCGTTGGCTTTTTGCACCTCTGGGGGATCGGCCTCTTCGGGCAAGTTATCTAATAGACCCGAAATTCTATCGCGTACATCATTGGCAGCATCCTCAATATTACGACTAATATCAAACTCTAAGGTCACCTGTGAGCGACCATCGCTGCTCGATGAACTCACATGGCGAATGCCTTCGACGCCGCTGATCCTGTCTTCTATCAGCTGAGTAATGCGACTCTCAACTACCGCAGCACTGGCACCGCGATAGTTAGTTTCAATCGAGACAATCGGCGGGTCGATATTGGGGTATTCCCGCAGCGGTAATTTATCAAATGCGACTAAACCAAAGGCCACCAGCAATAGGCTAATGACCGAGGCAAATACCGGCCGTTTAACGGAAAGATCGGTCAGGATCATACGCTTGGCTCCGTATTAGCATCGGAAAGATAGCTAAATTTTTCAGCCAGTTGGGTCTTTACCACATCACCAGGATGCACCTTAAGCAGGCCGCGGATCACCACATTTTCACCAATCGCTAAGCCATCGGTAATTTCTACCCAGCCACGGGTACGAACTCCAATAGTGACTTGCTTACGCTCGATGACATTGTCTTTATTCACACTGTAAACAAAGTGTTCTTTCTGGATTGGGATAATCGCCGACTCAGGCAACATTAGCGCCTCGCGGCTGCGTTTGATGAGTTTGACCTTCATCAGCATCCCAGGCAGTAAGCGTAAATCTGGATTTGGGATTTCGGCGCGTACAATCACGGCACGGGTGGTTGGGTTAACACGGCTATCGATGGAAATCACTTTGCCTTTAAAGATTTCATCAGGGAAAGCCACGGCTTTTGCTTCAACAAGCTTGCCGGGCTGCAAGTCTTGAATAAAACGCTCTGGCACTGAGAAATCTAATTTAATCTTAGAGATATCATCGAGCGTGGTGATCTCAGTACCCGGTGTCACTAAACTACCCACGCTCACTTGGCGCAGGCCTAAACGGCCATTAAAGGGGGCGACAATACTGCGATCATTGAGGGAAGATTGTGCCTGCTCTAACTCGGCGCGGGCCGTATCGATTAAGGTTTGCAGGCGGTCACGCTCTAATTCTGCCACTGTTCGACTGGTGACAAGCGAACTAATCCGCGCCAATTCACGCTGATTGTCACTCACTTTCACCTGCGCCACTTTCACTTTGGCTATCTGCTCGGCATTTTGCAGTTGCACCAATAAATCGCCCTTTTTGACAATATCGCCATCATCAAACTTTAATGAGGTCACCACATCAGTGACTTTGGGCGTAATGGTGACGGACTCAAATGCCTTATTTGTGCCAATAGCTTCCACTTCGTCTCGAACTTGTGCCATAGAAGCGGTGGCGATAACCACATTAGGGGTGAGCTTAACTTTTGCTTGCTGCTGCTCTTGAGGTTGCATAGCTTGATATCCAAACCATGCCGCTGCCAAAATAGCGATGATAATTATGATTTTTTTCATCTGGCTTCCAAATGATGACTCGCATTAGTGACGGCTAGTTTACCCACTCGCATCATTGCATCAATACGTTTTACTTTTTCTTACAAATTACGCTGAGCGCGCAAAATTTGTAATAACGCTGCGGACAAGTCGAAAAACACCACCGAGGTGAAGAATGCAATACGATAAACGGCAATTTAAGCGGATTATTTCAAAATAACTCACAACTTAAGCGGTTTAATCTAAAACCATAATGTAACTATTGATATTACCTAGAAATATTCTGATACATCATGCTGTATCGTCCTAGAGCAATAGGCTGAATTGCAGACACAAAAAAGGGCGATAAATCGCCCTTTTTGACTGAGGTGGAATTAACGCAGTTTGCGCTCTTCTTTCATCAGATTCGACAATGATTCATACACCTTGGCGACAACGTCATTCGATAACGGCTGATCTTCAGCGTCACGAAGCAAAATCTTAGTCTCATCAGGGGTATCACCGTCTTGTAAGAGTAAACGGTAGCTACCTTCTTTTAAGGACAATTGATTGTCGTTCCACAATGAACTCCAGAAACCTGAGTTATCGGTAAACTTGATAAAGTACAGGCCTTTAGCACTGTCCATATCTGAAATTTCAAAGCCCATTTCTGGCAATACTATACGCAGACGATCCCACACTTGCTTATAGGAAGCCTTAGCAGACCAATATGCATCACCCTCTTCTGGCGTGACCAAATCAACATTGATCCCTAAGGTCTGCTTTAAGCGGTTTGCTTGAATGGTTTGCTCACGCTTAACGCTCATATAAGCAATGGCACTGTTAAGCATATCGATGGTGTAACGCTGCTTATCCTCACCACTGAGCATTACATCCTGCTCTTTACCATCGTAAAACTCTTCGTGTTCTACTAAGTGAATAACGATATTAGCGGTACGGCCGTGTGGACGGGTTTCGATATCGAAGCGATAACGCTGACGCAGCAGATATTCTTTATCTGAGCCCCATAAACTTGACTCCAACACCTCTCGGCTTTCAATCCAATCGGTTTCAATGTTGCCTTTATCATAGTCGCGACTACGAACAGGGATCGCTTGCTTCGCTAAGAATCCATCTAAGTTAGCGAAAATCTCTTGCTTAAGATCGACACTGTTATCAATCGATTCAACCACAATCTTAATGTTATCGCTGCCCTCTTCCACATGCGTACCTTCTGCCATTGGCAAAACTTGCAGTGGTGGGCGGATATCAAGGTTTTTACCAACAAGCGCAGGGTTTGCTTTAGCGCCGATTGCCGGAACCTCGTATTCTTTATTGTAAGGCGGCGTTTTCAATCCCTCAGGGATCTTTAGCATTGGCGCTTGCTCAGCCTGAACATAGTCTTCAGCACCGTTGGCTTGGCGACGCTCTAATGGCGAACTACAAGCTGCAACAGCAGCAACTAAGAACAGTGGAGTGACTTTCTTTAACATTAATTATTTAACCTCTATCTGGGCACGAGTCATTGCATCTAACAACAGACCATGACATTGCTCAGAAAGTTCAGTCAAAGGTAAACGAATATGACCACACTGAATCAACCCCATACGCTGGGCTGCCCATTTCACTGGGATAGGATTTGCTTCGCAAAACAGTGTGCTATATAAACCACGTAGTGGCTCGTCGATACTTGCGGCTAATTCGGCGTTGCCCGCCAATGCGGCGTCGCACATAGCTTTAAAGGCTTTTGGCACTATGTTGTTAGCAACCGAAATCACCCCGTTACCGCCAAGGAGTAAAAACTCTCTCGCTGTCGCATCATCACCGCTGTACAGCATAAAGTCATTGCCGCAAAGTTCACGTAGTCGTTTAACCCGTGATACATCACCCGTGGCTTCTTTTACACCAATAATATTGCTCACGCTCACTAACTCGGCCACGGTTTCAGGCTTCATATCAACCGCGGTGCGCCCAGGAACGTTATAGAGAATTTGGGGAATATCAGTGCTGGCCGCCACGGCTTTATAGTGGGCCACTAAGCCCTTTGGCGTCGGTTTATTGTAGTAAGGTGTTACGCCTAACATGGCGTCAACCCCGACTTTAGATAAGGACTTGGTGAGTTCGATAGCTTCTGCTGTCGCATTCGCACCATTGCCACCAATCACAGGGATACGACCTGCGACAAACTTAACGGTTTGAGCGACCACGGCAACGTGCTCATTCATTGGCAGAGTCGCTGACTCACCGGTGGTACCCACGGCAACGATGGCGTCTGTGCCTTGGTCAATATGGAATTCGACTAACCTTTCAAGACTTGCAAAATCTACTGAGCCATCACTGTTCATTGGCGTGATTAAGGCTACGATGCTTCCGTTTATCATCTGACTTCCCCAAAATTTCAGGATTCGCTATGGTACTGATGCCAACCATTAATGACAAGCACTAACGGGGGTCTCAAATTGATTTAGTTATGGTAGCATTACATCCCGCACAAAAACTCGGCGCTCGGTCTCGAGTTTTCGCTCTATGATATCGAAAAAGTGAGGACAATTCATGACCAATTTCCTGGTCGTAACTGCAATGGGCGTAGACCGTCCTGGACTCGTAAGTAAACTAGCTCGGCTTGCCAGTGACTGTGACTGCGATATCGTCGACAGCCGTATGGCATTATTTGGTAACGAATTTACCTTAATCATGATGTTGTCAGGTTCGTGGGCATCCATAACGAAAATTGAAAGCTTGCTCCCGAGTCTCAGTGTTGAATTAGAACTGATGACGGTGATGAAGCGTACCTCTAAGCACACGCCGCAAAATTACCTTTCGCGCCTTGAAGTGCGCTTTACTGGTAAAGATCAGCGCGGCACGATGAAATCCATCACCCAGTTTCTTGCCGACCGCTCCTTAGACTTGGCGGCAGTCCGCTCCTTCTCTGAAGAGCTTGAAAATGGCGAGCAAACGCAAACTATTTCATTAACCATCAATATTCCTGAAAAAGTTGAACTAGAAAAGCTCGAAAAGAGTATCTATCAACTCTCCGAGGAGATGGCACTGGATTGCACCATTAGACGCATGGAAGGCACGACCTCAAGAAACGACAGAGGATAATAGATGAATACCTTAACCGCTGGTGCCAAAGCGCCACTTTTTACCTTACAAAATCAACAGGGTAACGCTGTTTCACTACAAGAATGCTTAACGCGTGGTCCCGTTTTAGTCTATTTTTACCCTAAAGCGTCAACCCCTGGCTGCACAGTACAAGCCTGCGGTTTACGTGATAGCAAAGCTGAACTCGACAGCCACAAAGTAACCGTCCTCGGCATTAGCCCAGATCCTGTGGCTAAATTAGCTAAGTTTGCTGAAAAACAATCACTTAACTTTACCCTACTCAGCGATGAAGACCACAGCGTTGCTGATGCCTTTGGCGTGTGGGGCGAAAAGAAATTTATGGGTAAAGTCTATGATGGAATCCATAGGTTAAGTTTCCTCATCAACACCGATGGCACTATTGCCCATGTGTTCGATAAGTTTAAAACCAGCGACCATCATCAAGTGGTGCTGGCAGAGATTGCAGCGCAGTAATAGCCGCTAAATGGTATAGCAAGGGATTTTCTGACTAATTGCCAACGGCTCAGTTTAGAAATTTCAGTTTTAATTGCCCAAAAAAACCGCAAGCAAACATAAAATGGCCCTAAATTAGGGCCATTTTTGATGAAAAATTTTCAGCTTGTGGCGAATAAATCCTCTAATCACACCGCAACTTTAGCAGTCGCTTATTCCATTGAATCACCAACTCAATTCTGGGAAACGATTATAGGAATACAGGCAGTAACTCTTCAGTTTGAAGCTGTTGATAGTGATTAAAATCAATCTGACAGCCTTGCTCAGTTACGATTGAACCATGCGCTAAACATACATGCTCAGGAAATCCAGCAGTCATAAGCGACTGGTTAAAACGGATGAGATCCCAGCTTGAGGGCATAAATAGCTTAATCATCTGTGCAACAAGGGGATAGGGATAAACAGCTAAATCCAGATTAGTCTCAAAGCTGACGTAGGAGTTATCTCCCGGCCCTATCGATGGCGTGATATGCAAGGTAACATAGTCAGCCCCACGTATCCCATTTAACGAAAATCCCGCGGGCTGAAAACAGTGCATATCAAATTGAAAATCAGGGAAAATTCGCTGCAATCCTAAGCGTTGATAAATCCCCTGCTCGGTTTGTGTGGGCGACTTGAGGTAATCAGCCAACTCGCCACGGATGTGGTACATCATCAGTTCAAGGCAGGTATCATACGTTGACGACATAGGTTGGCCGTCAGTGCAAAACAAATTGTCAGTACAAAACAAATAGTGATGATGTGAATCTAAGTGACCAACTCGAAAGGCTTTTCCGGGGATCAAGGTCCGCAATTTCGCAATATCGTCAGCAAAGTGTGTGCTTTGTAGCTGGGCTTGGTATTCATTCTTACGCTGATAACAGAGCGCGGCAATGTGCTCAACCCCTAAGGCGTTAATAAAGTAGCAGGCCGCCTCAATCAGGGTGCTATTACCGCAGGTGAGCAGCAGAATCTTATCATCCCAGACGAACAGGCTCGATTCACTCAGTAGATAGGCATCGCAGGCAGGATTACGGATTATTGACAGGATTTCCGCATTGGCACAGGCGACCAAGGTTGACCAAAAGCCGTACTCTCGTTGGCGCAGTGATGCCATATTGGAAGTGAGTCTGATCTCAAGCTTTTTTTCCGCGCCTTCAAAAAACATCAAGCCGTTCGCCTCATCTTATCCCTGTGTTTGGGCATCTAATCTATTGGTATATCAGTCATTCATGGTTCGCTGGCAACGCTGACTTAAATGTATGCACGCATTTTAAGACTGATAACCCATCAAATTTGCGCGGCTATTTTTACACGACTAGCGCCGCAATAAAACCACCGCGCTTGCTTTTACAAGATGATAGCCTTGCAACGCACTCACCTTTACAACTCGCTAGCAAAAAGCAACACAGTCACCTTGGCAACTCGCTAGCAAAAATAATAGGCTATAAAAAACAAAAGTCAGCCTAAGTGTCCCTAGGCTGACTTTTTTAACACACTCAATATTAAGAAAAATCTTCTAAATAAGTGTAACCTTTTAGGCCCACTTGTAATTCTTCTAAAATTTGTGCGCGTTCATCCTCAACAATATGCTGGTTGACTAACTCTTCGTAAGTCCGCATAAAGTCAACGGCATCTAAGTTAACATAGCGTAATACGTCAGCGACTGTGTCACCGGCAAGTACCGATTCAATATTGGTCATACCGTTTTCTTCAATGCTGACAACGGCCGAGTTAGTGTCGCCAAACAAGTTGTGCATATCCCCTAAAATCTCTTGATATGCCCCCACCATAAAGAAGCCGATTAAATACGGGCTTTCAGCACTCCACGCTGGTACTGGTAGCGTAGTTTCAATCCCTTGGCCGTCTACATATTGATCCACAATACCGTCGGAGTCACAGGTGATGTCCAGCATCACAGCGCGGCGCTCTGGCGCTTTGTCTAAACCAGACAATGGCAGCACAGGGAACACCTGATCGATACCCCAAGCATCCGGTAAGGATTGGAATAATGAGAAGTTAACGAAGAACTTATCGGCTAACTTTTCGTTTAACTCATCAATAATCGGTCTGTGGTAACGGTTTTTGGTGCTTAACAAACCTTGAACTTCATGGCATACGCGTAGGTTAGCCTGCTCAGCCCACGCACGTTCTGCCAAGCTTAATTGACCCAAGGCAAACAGCGATTGCGCTTCTTGCAGGTCACTTTGGCTATCATGATAAATCTCAATCAAGGCACGTTGATCGGCACGGCCACTCAGCTCAGTCCAAGATTGCCACATATTGTGCAGCAGCTGCGGCGATTCTTCCGCTGGCGGCTGGATATCTTCAACCTGATAAGCTTCTGTGCCAATCACATCGGTGATCAGTACCGCATGGTGCGCCGTTAAGTGACGGCCAGATTCTGAAATAATACGTGGCATAGGTTGCTCGTATTCATTACAGATATCGGTAAGCACGTTTACGATGTTGTTCGCGTATTCGCTTAAACCATAGTTCATTGAGTTATTACTTTGGCTACGAGTGCCGTCGTAATCTACCGCTAAACCACCGCCGACGTCGAAGCAGTTAATGCTGGCCCCTAACTCACGTAATTCACAGTAGAAACGCGCCGCTTCGCTCACACCTTGACGAATATCGCGGATATTGGCGATTTGCGAACCTAAGTGAAAGTGCAGTAATTGCAGCGAATCCAACATATCGCTTTGTTTTAACTGGTCAACTACAGTCAAAATCTGCGCCGCAGATAAACCAAACTTAGACTTTTCGCCACCGCTGGCTTGCCACTTGCCTTTACCTTGGAATGCCAGGCGAGCACGTAGACCTAAGCGAGGTTTCACCCCTAAACGCTTAGACTCGGCCAACACCATCTTCAGCTCAGACAGTTTTTCTAAAACGATGTAGACCTTATGGCCTAACTTTTCACCAATTAAGGCTAAACGAATGTATTCGTTATCTTTGTAACCGTTACATACGATCACTGAGCTGGCTTTTTGCGCCATGGCCAGTACGGCCATTAATTCTGGCTTACTGCCGGCTTCTAGGCCTAATTGCGGAACTTCTTTTGATGCTTGGCTCGCAAGGATCTCTTCTACCACAGTTTTTTGTTGGTTTACTTTAATGGGGTAAACCAGCAAATAGTCCGCCTGATACTCATATTTTTGTATCGCTTGGTCGAATGCTTGGCACAAACTGTTCACTCTGTGGTGCAGAATTTGCGGGAAACGAACTAATACAGGTAAAGCGACCCCTGCTTTAACCATGTCTTTTGCTAGCTCATTTAAGCCAATCTTGTGATCAGGATTCTTAGGATCCGGCGACACTGTCACCTCACCTTGGTCGCTGATCCCATAAAACCCTTGGCTCCAGTGGGTAACGTTGTACCCAGCACGAGCAGCATCAATAGACCAATCATTCATTTTTATTTAGCCCGTCTATAAAAAAATGGGTTAAACGGCCACGGCATTCTTGCGCGACCGCCCGTTCGACAAACCCAGGTAAAACATATATTTACCTGACATACAATTAGGATGAATTCACCCTGTTTAATGCAGCAAAATCAACCCAGCAGAGGTGACATTGATGCGTTTTTCCTTAACGCAGCCGGGGGAGACCCCAGATTCTTATTACACTGGCGATGGTAGGAGATTGCGTTCATATCACCTTTTATCGCCAAGGTTTCTCACCAATGGCATTAACCTTAGCGCGCTTTGAGGTTAAAAAACACCCAAAACCCTAACGTTAGGCGTTGCATCACAGCCGAAGACCCCAAATTCATTAAAAAGGGGGGCAAGCATGTCTACAACAACAGGTAACACTAAAGGAACAACATTACATATTAAGCGGCTAGGCAAGACCGAGCGCACCTAATAACAGGCAAGATTATTGTAACAGGGGACTGTTGGCTTCTTCGCGGCCAGAATTGATACGGATTAACGTGAGATGTTTAAGGCTGGTATCGTCATAGGGCATAACGATTGAGCGCTGACATTGTGATGCTTTTAGGCAAAGAGCAAAAAATGGATGCTTGTGCATTAGCTAAACAATTCCTCTTAACCCCATGTAACCATTATAAATTGTACGTTACACGGTGAATGACCTGTGAACCATAAAATCATTACAACTCACGTAATATTTGTCATGTCTGTAACGAGCGAAGTCGTTAAACGGCGCAATTAAACCGCGCAATGTCACAGAATGCAAGCAAGAATCTCATTTAATATTTTTCATTAAAATATAACAAACACCCCATTAACAGGGATGGCATCCCCATGCAGGGTTAATTTCGATAAATTAATAAGTTAGTGAATAATCCTACTTTTAATACGTTCAATATTTTTTAATAGCCTTGCAGAATAAATGGCTAACAATCGCAGCGTCGGCATGATTTTTAACGCTCACTAAGCCATTAATCCTAAAGTGCAAACCTAAAAGCCGAACTGGAAGCTGCCGTTTACGGATAAAGCGGTTATAATCACCGCCGAATGACATCTATAGATAGAGAGCTACATGGTACAGATAGGAAAAACCTGCAAACTTGAGGTGGTAAAACAAGTCAGCTTCGGTGTGTATTTAAATGCCCACGAATTTGGCCAAGTGTTACTGCCCAACAAAGCCACCCCAAAAGATTGCCAAGTCGGTGACTGGCTAGAGGTCTTTTTATATCTGGACTCTGAAGATATCGTCATTGCCACTACGCGCAGACCACTTGCGCAAGTCGGTGAGTTTGCCTATCTAAAAGCCGTGGCAACGGGTCCTTACGGGGCATTTTTAGACTGGGGATTAGATAAAGATCTGCTACTGCCCTTTGGCGAGCAGCATAAACCCATCGAAGAAGGCCGCTCTTACCTCGTTTACGTGCATGTTAACCGCGCGGATGAACGTATTGTCGCCTCATCAAAAATTGATAAGTTCCTCGATAAAACTCCAGCCCAGTACGAAGTGGGTCAACAGGTTGACTTATATATCGGTGGCACCACAGATTTAGGCTACAAAGCCATTATCAACCATGCCCACTGGGGCGTGATTTACCAAAATGAAGTGTTCCAAAAGCTGCGTTTTGGCCAAAGATTGAAAGGTTTTATCAAACAAGTTCGCCGCGATGGCAAAATCGATTTGGTCTTGCAGCAAGGCAGTAAGCAAGAGCTCGATAAACACGCGCACATTATCTTAGTGAAACTCAAGCAAGCGGGTGGATTCTTACCGCTGACCGATAAAACCGATGCCGAAGTGATTTACGATCAACTCGGCATGAGTAAAAAAGCCTTCAAGAAGAGCATCGGCGGCCTGTTTAAAGCGGGCAAGTTAAGCATCGATGATGATGGCTTGCGCCTGACTGAAGCAGACTGATTTGGAAGAATAATCAACCGAATACGGGACTTAGCACTCTCTTGCCCCCATGTTCGTGCTTTATTTGTACAAATAGTTGGCCTTAAACCTCAGTTTACCGACAAGCGCTAGGATATTAAGCATGGCTCTGTTATAACAAAGCCATGCTTTTTTCTTTGGAGCTTATATGGAACTCACGTTACACGAAGCCAGAGTTATCGGTTGTCTACTTGAAAAAGAAGTCACCACCCCAGAGCAATACCCTCTTTCACTCAATGCCCTGACCCTCGCCTGTAATCAAAAAACCAGCCGCGATCCCGTATTGGACTTAAGCGAAGCGCAGGTTCAAGACGCCCTCGATTCATTGAATAAAAAGCGACTAATCAGCGAGCAATCCGGCTTTGGTAGCCGAGTCGTCAAATACAAGCACAGATTCTGCAACACCGAATTTAGCGAGTTACAACTTTCCAGCGCGGCGGTAGCTATTGTCTGCTTGCTGCTGCTTCGCGGCCCACAAACGCCGGGGGAGTTGCGTACCCGCAGCAACAGGCTACATGACTTTAAAGATGTGCTCGAAGTGGAAGCCTGCATTAAGCAATTGATGGAGCGAGATAAACCCGTGCTAGCCCAACTGCCACGGGAACCGGGTAAGCGTGAATGCCGTTATACTGAGCTATTCTCCCAAGGTGCTGAGCAGGTCAGCGCCGGGTCATTCACCAGTGCCACAAATGCAGATGCCCAGCCGCTAAATGAGCAGGATAGACAACAACTGGAAGCGAGAGTTACGCAGCTTGAAGAGCAAGTGGCTGAACTTAAAGATAAGTTAGACTCGCTTATCGCTTCTTTATCCTAACCGCACCGCGGACGACTTTCGCGAATGGTCGCTCTTAATGATGACTAACGTGAAAGTTTGTCCGCCCACTCACTGACGAGACAGCGAATGACACCAAACGCTCCCAGTACATTCAACAACATGCTTTTGATCGCTGGCTTTGAATGTCGCAAATTTCTATTCAACCTTCGCGGGATTATCGCCCTGATCGCCTTTGCATTAGTGTGGGGCATGCTATTGCTCTATCCCATCCAAGGCGCTTCGACCCTATTGATGCAGCCCAATATTAAAGATCTGATCGACGGTCTCTTAGGCAGCCAAGCACTCAATGTGCTATTTGACTGGCCCGTGGCGGAAATGGCTATCTTCTGGTGCTTTGCGCTGTATCTGTTTCCCATGTTCAGTATTTTGATTGCCGCCGATCAGTTCTCCTCAGACAAATCCCGCGGCACATTGCGCTTCTATATCCTAAGAACCAGCAAAGACAGTCTACTCTTCGGCCGCTTTTTGGGGCAAATCTTGATCCAAGGTCTACTGATCTTATTGACCATACTCGCCACCGTAGCGCTGGCTCTCACTCGCGATATCGGCTTGTTATTACCCGCATTAACGTCGGCTGCCTTGGTAGGCATCAACTTGGTTATCGTGATTTTACCCTTTACCGCGGTCATGACTTTATTGTCCCTCTATGCCAACACGGCAAGACAGGCCATGGTGCTCGCCACCATCTTGTGGACAGTCGTCTCGATTGCACTATTGATTTTGGGTAATCAATCCAGCTTATTTGAAGGCTTACAATGGATATTGCCTGGCGCTCAACTGTCGAACATGGTGAACACCAATGGACTCCAGAGCTTTGCCTACGCACCAATCCCCCTATTACAAACCGCATTCGCCCTCTTCCTTGGCCGAGTTTATATCCAAAGGAGTCAACTATGATCCTCATTCAATGCCAAGGACTGTCCAAACACTATGGCAGTAAAAAAGCGCTCAATAACGTTAACTTAACCCTCGAATCGGGAGCGCCCATCGCCTTGGTTGGCCCTAACGGTGCAGGTAAAACCACGCTATTTAGCCTACTTTGTGGTTACCTCACCCCAAGCGCGGGCACGGTTCGTATTCTGGGAGAAGCGCCAAATAGTCCTGCATTATTAGGGCAAATTGCCGCCCTGCCACAGGATGCAACGCTCGATCCTAATTTGACCATTATCAGCCAGTTAAGCTTCTTTGCGCGTCTTCAAGGGATGGATAGCAAGCAGGCAAATCAAGAAGCCCTGCGAGTGCTGAATTTAGTAGACTTAGCCGAGGTGGCGCAGCAAAAGCCACCGAGCCTGAGCCATGGGATGAGTAAACGTGTGGCGATTGCCCAAGCCTTAATCGGCTCGCCTAAGCTGGTGTTACTCGATGAGCCAACCGCAGGACTCGATCCCGCCAATGCAAAGAAAATCCGTGAACTCGTCAGAACGCTCTCACCCACAACCACCTTTGTGATCAGCTCTCACAACTTGGACGAACTCGAGAAGCTCTGTGACCAAGTGCTGTATCTAGATAAAGGTGAATTGGGCCAGTCGATTTCGATGCGCTCATCCAATAGCGGCAGTGATTATCTCACCCTCACCATGGAAAGCTGCGACAGTGAAGCGCTGATCCAAGCCGTAGGTCAAATAGCTGGTGTGGTGAATATCACCTCAAAACAAGCCCATGTGTTTGTTATCCAATTGGATGACACGGCAAATCGCCATTATGAGTTTGAAATCGCCCTACTCGCCCTATTTAAGCAGCAGCATTGGCAATATAAGATGCTACTTAAAGGACGCACATTAGAAGAAACGTTATTTTCTTAACTCCGCGACAAGTCCCTTATTATTCCTACGTTTAACTCCACCTCTAACAGCGCCCGCAAGGGCGCTTTGTGGCTAATGTTTTGTTTATACACTGCTGAAGCAATGGCATTTATTACACCATGTCAAACATCAAACAGTCGTAAATATCAGTGTTAAAAGGCTTTATCCTTTAACTTCTACTTTAGTTCTAAACGCTACAGGCCAACTTAGCCCCTAATGCTGCTTACCTAGTGCTGCTTATATGAGGCGTATTTACGTTTCAAAATAAAGGGTGAGTAATCACCGCTAACCAATAAAGCAGCAGTTAAGCCGCTTTGGTAAACCTAGACTTTCAATCTAATCTCGAGCTTGTTATAACTCCCCTTTCCTGCTCTTTCACTGAATTCAGAGGTTTCAATGAACAAAGCACAACTGATCCAACGTATCGCCACTTCGCTTGAACAGTCCCAGGCCAGCACTAAACCTGTTGTCGAACAGATCCTACAACAGATCCATATCGCCTTAAGCGAAGGTGAGAAAGTCTTCCTGCCGCAATTCGGTACCTTCGAGTTACGTTATCATTTACCTAAATCGGGTCGAAACCCGCAAACTGGCGAGACGATGGAGATTGCAGGCTTTAACCAGCCAAGCTTTAAGGCGGCGACAGCGCTAAAACAAGCGATAAATGAGTAGTATTGTGGATGTGTAAAATTGCCTCGTGAAAACCACGGGGCTTTTTTATGGGACAAGGTTAACGACATCACTTTGGCAATAAGCCTTAGCGCTCAAACGCCGCCTACACGAGCTCAGTTTGATGCTATCAAGCTCAATGTGGAGAAATAAAGTTGAGGAATTTGTAGGTTATAAGGCAGGACTAATGCCTGTAACAAAAGTGGCAAGCGCGAAGCCGTGGCTCTAGAGAAGAAGATAGAAACGGCCCTTTAAACCAAATCCAAATAATCAAAGCTGTAGATGCAAAAAAGCCCCGACTAATGTCGAGGCTTATTTACTATTCACTGAGAATAATGGTACCCGAGGCCAGACTTGAACTGGCACGCTGTTACCAGCGAGGGATTTTAAATCCCTTGTGTCTACCGATTCCACCACTCGGGCAAACTCTGAATATCGTAAGCACTGCTATTGATATTGTTAACTCTTTGCTTCGCTCTTCTACTTATATTTCAATGTATAGGTAACGAAGTTTAACGCTTCAGCTCGTTTGAGCTGTCACCATTATAATAATGGTACCCGAGGCCAGACTTGAACTGGCACGCTGTTACCAGCGAGGGATTTTAAATCCCTTGTGTCTACCGATTCCACCACTCGGGCAAACTCTTTATATTAACGACGGGAATCATGTCATTAATATCTTAATTATGGAGGCGCGACCCGGAGTCGAACCGAGATCGACGGATTTGCAATCCGCAGCATAGCCATTCTGCCATCGCGCCATCTTTCCAATCATTTTAGATTGGAGCGACATATCGGGTTCGAACCGATGACCTATACCTTGGCAAGGTATCGCTCTACCAACTGAGCTAATGTCGCATCACGCAGAGTTAAGATTTTGTTTTCACTTCGTCTCTCGTCTACGGGGAGGCATTCTACCTATTTACGATGCAGTGTCAACCGCTGTTTTATCGATAACTTACTGCTTGCGCACTAAATAATCTCTTTGATCTTTTATTGTGCTATTCAGCCGTTAAATCTTTCCAGGCGGCTAAAATGTAACTCATCATTGACCAGAACGTTAATACGGCAGCGATATATAACAGCACAAATGCCGCGGTGATCATGAGTGGATTGTATTGCCAGATAAGGCCAATAATCGCCACCATCTGCGCCGCCGTTTTATATTTGCCGATCCAAGAAACTGCAACCGTGCCGCGTTTACCTAATTCAGCCATCCACTCCCGCAGGGCTGAAATCACAATTTCACGGCCAATCATAAACAGTGCTGGCAGTGTGAGCCAAATATCAGCGTATTGGTCAACTAATAATACGAGCGCGGTGATCACCATCAGTTTATCAGCGACGGGATCGAGGAAGGCGCCAAAACGGGTCAGTTGCTTGAGTTTACGCGCCGCATAACCGTCTAATGCATCCGTTAACGCCGCCAACCAAAACACAAATGCGGCAACAAAAGGCGTCCAGCTGTAAGGTAAATAAAACAACACCACAAAAATGGGCAGTAAAAAAAGCCTAAAAAGAGTTAATGCTATGGGTAAGTTAAACGGCATGATCAAACCAGTTAGTCAAAAGCAGCGCCAATCTTGCCTTAATTTTATCACCCTCGCAATGCATCATGAATGGTTTGTGCCATTTCTATGCTGATCCCTGGCACTTTCGCTAACTCGGCCACGCTCGCGCCCTTCACTTCCTGCAAACCGCCCAAATGTTGGAGTAACGCTTTACGGCGTTTAGGGCCAATGCCCGGAATGGATTCAAGCGTTGAGGTGTTACGGGTTTTCTGACGGCGATTACGATGCCCAGTGATGGCAAAGCGGTGCGATTCATCGCGAATATGTTGAATAAGGTGCAATGCGGGTGAGTCATCCTCAAGGGAAAAGCTCGTTTCTGTGTCACCAAAGATTAAGGTTTCCAGCCCGGGTTTACGGCTCTCTCCCTTTGCCACCCCAATCAGTTGCGGCGCTTTATCTAAATTAACGAACTTCTCATCCACTATTTGCTGCGCGATACGCAGCTGACCCAAACCACCGTCGATAAATAAGATATCAGGAATTTTGCCGCTGGCATCGATTTTATCAAATCGGCGACTAATGGCTTGTTTCATCGCGGCATAATCATCGCCTGGCGTAATACCTTCAATATTATAACGACGATATTCGGCTTTATGCGGCCCTTCACGATTAAACACCACACAGGAGGCTACCGTGCTCTCACCCATGGTATGGCTGATATCGAAACACTCCATTCGCTGAATCGGCGTATTGAGTTCGAGGATTTCCTCCAATAACACAAAACGCTGTTCAACGGTATTTTTATGGGACAGACGCGTCATCACCGCATTGGTGGCGTTGGTGATCGCGAGGCGTAAAAAACTCGCCCTGTCAGCACGCACATTGGTTTTGATGCTGAACTTTTTATTTAGCGCCTCAGAGACGGCAGCTTCTAACTCATGCAATTCTTCAAAGTGATGACTTATCACCACTTCCTTAGGAATAGTGCGTTGAATATCGGCATTTAAGTAAAACTGTAGCAGGAAGGAACGTAAGACTTCTTCGATATCCGTTTGCGCGGGCACCGTTGGATAATAGCTACGGCTACCAAAAATCTTACCTTCACGAATAAACAGTAAATGGAAACAGGCGATACCCGAGGCGTAATGCACACCGATAACATCCATATCGCCAGTATTACCAGAGACCTCTTGCTGCTCTGCCACTCGGCGCAGCGCCATAATTTGATCGCGAAAACGCGCGGCTTGCTCATAGGCTTGCTGCTCGGCGGCCTCTTCCATCTTAGCTACGAGTTCACTGATGACTTGCTTGTCTTTTCCCTTAAGGAACAGACTCGCCAGTTTAACCTGCTCGTCATACTCCGCATTACTGACCTTACCGACGCAAGGTGCACTGCAACGGGATAACTGGTATTGCAGGCAGGGACGAGTGCGGGATTTATAATAGAGATCATCACACTGGCGGATAGGAAACAGCTTTTGCATCAAGTGCAAACTTTCGCGCACCGCACCGCCATTGGGATAAGGCCCAAAGTAATAGCCCTTCTCCCGCTGCGGCCCGCGATGGTATGCAAGGCGTGGATGCTCGTGTTGGCTCAAGAATATATAAGGGTATGACTTATCGTCCCGCAGTAACACATTGTATTTGGGCATGTACTGCTTGATATAGTCATTCTCAAGCAGCAGCGCATCGGTCTCACTGTGGGTCAGCGTCACATCAATATGATGGATATGGGACACCAGCGCCTGAGTTTTCACATTGCCAAGGTTTTTACGGAAATAGGAAGATAAGCGCTTTTTAAGATCTTTGGCCTTACCCACATAAATGACGTCACCTTTGACGTCATACATGCGATAAACCCCAGCAGAGGATGAGACCGTGCGTAAAAAACTCTGGGCGTTAAAACCTGTCGACATCGTTACACACCCACTCTTTTACTTACCATCTTCAAAACTGCTTGATAAATCGTTTTCAAACTCACAGCTAACACTTAATTAATGCTAGAACCATTGACACAAGCGGCCATTAGAAATGGCCAGCATCTAACATTTTATAGCGGATCGCTAAACGAGTCAGCTCCACATCACCACTGATCCCAAGCTTCGCAAACAAGCGGTAACGGTAACTGTTAACGGTTTTGGGGCTTAAGTTGAGCTGCTCAGAAATATCATTGACCTTTTCACCATTGGTGATCATCAACATAATTTGCAGCTCACGCTCAGACAAGGCTTTAAACGGATTCTCATCGGCCGGATTGAATTGGCTCAATGCCATTTGTTGGGCAATTTCAGGAGATAAATAGCGCTGCCCACGGGAAACCTGACGTATCGCTTGCAATACTTCAGGTGGCGTCGCACCTTTGGTTAAATAACCAGACGCGCCCGCCTGCATCACTTTACTGGGGAACGGATCTTCAGTATGCACTGTTAGCACAATAATCTTAGCATGGGGTTGATAACGTAAAATCTTACGCGTCGCTTCGAGTCCGCCCATACCTGGCATATTCATGTCCATTAAGATGACGTCGGCTTCATTTTGTCTCGCCCACTGTACCGCGGTCTCACCATCGGGCGCTTCACCCACAACTTTGATCCCCCGCTCATCTTCTAAGATACGGCGGATCCCAGTTCTCACCAGCTCATGATCGTCAACTAAATATATCGATATCAACTTTATCCACCTTTAACCAATGCTGACTAAGAGAGTTTAGCCAAATCAGAATACCGCAACCGGAATATAGGTTATCAGGGTAATTTAGCCCAACAATGGCATTTCGCAAAGCATAAAATGAATATTGTTAACTAGATGATATTTAAAGAAACAACTTGCTAATTAATGCAGTTTGAAATTAAGAGCTTGGTATGATGAAAGTATGAGTGGAGCTCAGGATTGGGCTAATTGATAAGCTGACGCAAAATATAGCAGGTTTAAAACGCTCATCGAAAATGAAGTCGTGTAAATGCAAAAAGCCGCTAATTGCTTAGCGGCTTTTTAGCCGACTATTGTGCTGGAGCAGCGCTTAGCACGAGGAACCCGGGTTCAAATTGCATAAACAAAAAAGCCATCATTGCTGATGGCTTTTCCGTGAAATATGGCGGAGGAGCAGGGATTTGAACCCCGGGGGGGCTGTAAACCCACGCCGGGCTTCTATGCCGGGGCATTTAAACACCCCCCTCCCCCCTCCCAACACGCCAACTCGCAAGCAACGCCGCCGAAGA